>JAKAMS010000090.1 GCA_021812745.1 Bacteroidota bacterium
TGGGTTCAATTTTCTTACTAAAAGAGCTGCTCTTAGTATCACTCAATAAACACATTTTTTACCCCCAATCTGATTTTATACAAATAATGGTTGCTGTATTTCTATCTGAGATCATCTTGATTCAGCCACTTAACTAAAACAACAAGTTAATTATTTCCTACACCTAGCCTTTTGCCAAACTTGTATAAAACGAGGAGAGAAAATGCGACTCTCCACGTTTTTTTTAATGATGAACTAATTTGCCGTTAGAACGAACCGCTATTTGGCTTCTTGTATCTGCCTTGTGTGAACCTTTTTCGTTAGCCTTTGAACCACCATCAATTTTAAATCTTAATACCAGCTCTTGGAGATTTACAGTTAGTCTATTTAAATCTTCTGCGGCGCGTGCAATCTGCTGTACTCCGGCGGCACTCTCCTGGGTTACATTACTGATTGCTTCAATATTTTTACTTATCTGTTCTGCTGCAGAGGATTGTTCTTCGCTTGCTGCTGCTACTTGTGTAGACATATCTACTACATCCTGTGCACCGCTTATAATTTGTTTCAATGATTGTCCTGCTTTATCTGCCAATACTTTTCCTTTTTCTACTTCTTCTGTTCCTCTGCTCATTGACTGGACTGCACCTTCTGTATCTTTCTGTATCTGTTTAATCATTGTTGCAATCTCTTTTGTGGCTTTGGTTGTTCTCTCTGCCAGTTTTCTTACTTCGTCTGCTACAACCGCAAATCCTCTTCCTTGTTCTCCGGCTCTTGCGGCCTCAATTGCGGCGTTTAATGCCAATAGGTTTGTTTGATCTGCTATATCATCTATTACTTGAACTATCTCTCCAATCTGATCGCTGCTCTTCCCAAGTGTTTGAACTGTTTCTGCCGATTGTTTTACTACTTCAGCCACACGGTTCATTCCAATAATGGTTTCCTCCACAACTTTTCCTCCTTCAATAGCAATAGCGCCAGAGTTCTTAGCTGCTTCAGCCGCGTTACCGGAGTTCTTTGTTGTTTCGAAGATTGTTTTTGTCATCTGTTCAACTGCGCTTGCTACTTCGGTTGTTTGAGAACTTTGTTCTTGAGCTCCGGCTGCCATCTCTTCGCTGCTAGATGAAATCTCATTGCTTGCGCTTGCCGTTGCCTGTACTGCTTCGGTTACGCTTATCATAATCTGTTTTATGTTGTCCACAACTTTGTTAAATCCATTGAATAGTTTACCAATTATATCTTCTTTGTTTTCAGAGACAACTTCGACTGTTAAATCGCCATCGGCAAATTTTTCCATTTCGATCAATAATTTACGGGCATGCAGATCAAGATATTTTTCGTGTTCTTTAACTTTTGTTATATCTGTTACAAATTCCGAAGCGCCAACAACCTTGCCGCTTTTATCTATTCTTGGTTTTGCAACGTACATTATTGGAATATCTTGTCCGTTTGGTCTGGCAATTGTCTCTGCCATCTGTTGTGAACGTAACTGCATAGCTTTATGAAGAGCACAATTTTCAGTTTGGCAATGATCTGTCTTGAATTGATTATAACATTTTTGACCGAGTAATGATTTTTGATCTTTACCTACAACTGCGGCTGCCATTTTATTCATATAAGTTATACTGAATTCTGTGTCAACCATCATTACCGGTGTAGGCATACTATCAAGATCTTCCACAAGCTGAGAGATGTTAAGAGACATCTTATTAAAAGATTCTGTTAACTCACCAATATCATCTTTGGAAATTATTTCGGTAAGGACATTTAATTCTCCGTTAGCTACTCTTTTAGCAGCATCACTTAACTGTTCGATAGAATGGGATAGTCTTTTGGCAATTATCAACCCGAGTCCAATTGCTGAAATGCTCATTATGACTGTTAAAATGATTACAATATTTTCTATTCTGTTAGCAAATTCACGATTTTCCGCCATTATTAATTTTGCTTCATTTGCTTGAGATGCTTCCACATTTTTAGTTAACCGGTTGCACATTTCTAAGGCATTTTGGTCCAACTTAGAAAGACTGAAGTAACTGACCGTGCCTATGATAATTGTAATTATCACTACTGAAACACTACTAATAACGATTTTTGTTTTTACTTTTAGATTATAAAACCAATTCATTTTATTCTCCCTTTCTTTTGTCTTTCGGCTGATCAAAAAATAGTTCTTCAATTTCTAAACTCATTCCTCTTCAAGCATTGTGCTTAGTTCTTTTTCATAAGTTGTTGTAAGAATTTTTTTCAAATCAATCAGAATTAAAAGCCGGTCTTCAAGTTTTCCAACCGACTTAATGAAATCTGAATCAACGCCGGTTACAATTTCCGGCGGAGCTTCTGTGATGTTTACAGGGATTCTTAAAACTTCGTTCACAGAGTCAACAATAAATCCGATAGTTTTATTCTCAATTTCAACTACAATAATTCTCGTATCCTTATCGTGTTCTTTTTTAGGAAGATGAAGTCTAATTCTTAAATCAATTACCGGTATAACTCTTCCTCTCAGATTGATTACGCCTTCAACAAAATCGGGAGCGTTGGGCACTTTTGTTAAGGTCGTCATTTTGTTTATCTCCTGAACGTTCAGGATATCCACTCCAAACTCTTCATTACCAATCTTGAAACTGACTAACTGAAGAAGTTCAGTTGAATCGTTTTTGATTTGAACAGAATCACCCATAATAAACTCCTTAATCGGTTAATACGTCTACTTTATAGTCCAATAATTATCGTTTACTTATAGATATTCGACTGGTATAAGAAAATGTTAATATTCAATGTTGTGAAAGGGCTGATTTTGAAGCAAGCGGGATTATTTTGGCGCGAATATTACTCCTGTGTTGTTGAAGAACTACCCGGAAGGAATAATGATTTTATAGCCAGTACCTGTTTAAAATAAAAAAAGAGGAGAGCCATCTTTGTCTCTCCTCTCTATCTTTTTAATGATGAACTAACTTGCCGTTAGAGCGTACTGCTAATTGACTTCTCGTCTCTGTCTTGTGTGAGCTTTTCCCATTACCATTTGTACTCTCATCAATCTTGAATCTTGAAACTAATTCTTGCAAGTTGACAGTAAGCCGGTTCAAATCTTCTGCGGCGCGTGCAATCTGTTGTACTCCGGCTGCACTTTCTTGTGTTACACTGCTGATTGATTCAATGTTTTTACTGATTTGTTCAGCTGCGCTTGATTGTTCTTCACTTGCCGCTGCTACCTGTGTTGACATATCTACTACATCTTGAGCACCGGTGATAATTTCTTTAAGTGATTGTCCCGCTTTTTCTGCTAATGCTTTTCCTTTTTCTACTTCTTCTGTTCCTTGTTTCATAGATACAACTGCACCTTCTGTGTCTTTCTGAATTTGGCGGATCATTGTAGCAATTTCTTTTGTTGCTTTGGTTGTGCGTTCGGCTAATTTTCTAACTTCATCCGCTACTACTGCAAATCCTCTTCCTTGTTCACCGGCACGTGCGGCTTCGATTGCAGCATTCAATGCAAGTAAGTTTGTTTGATCTGCTATATCATCAATGACTTGAACGATCTCGCCAATCTCATCACTGCTCTTACCTAATACTTGGACTGTGTCTGCTGATCTCTTAACTACTTCTGCTACTCTGTTCATACCTTCAATAGTCTCCCCAACAACTTTACCGCCTTCTTTAGCTATCAAACCTGCATTTTTAGCCGCATCGGATGCTAAGCCTGAGTTCTTTGTGGTTTCGAAAATTGTCTTTGTCATCTCCTCAACAGCGCCTGCTACTTCTGTTGTTTGAGCACTTTGCTCTTGCGCACCGGCTGCCATTTGTTCTGTGCTCGATGAAATTTCGTTGCTTGCACTTGCTGTGGCTTGAACTGCCTCATTCACTTGTGAAAGTAAAGAGCCAACGTTACTAACTGCTTTATTGAAACCTTCGGATAATTTACCGATCTCATCATTTTTTTCAATAGCAAGAGAAACGGTTAAATCACCGTCAGCAAACTTGTTCATTTTTTCAAGGATAGTGTTTACACTTGCTGTTAAATATCTTTTTTGATTTTCAGATTCTTCAACTGCATCTTCAACTTTCTTTTGGATACTCAGCTTTTCTTCCTGCAACTGGTTGTTTAGCACCTGTAGATTTTTGACCATGATATTAAAAAGTCTTGAAAGCTCGCCAACTTCATCCTTTGAAGAATTTTCAAGCTGAACGGAAAGATCACCTGATGATATTTTTGTTGCGGCTTCTGAAAGCGATTTTATTGGTTTTGTTACTAAATTTGCTATGAATGTTCCTACTACCGTTCCAATCAAAATTATGATAAGTCCAACGATTAAAGAAACATACCTGCTCGATGCAACATCCTGAAAAAATTTTGTTTCATCAACTCCAAGAATTAGTGTTCCGAGCCTGTCCGATCCAGATTTTATAGGGGAAATTGCCACCCACATATTGCTTATTTCCATTAATGTTGTTTTGTCGATTGAAAGATATTTGGATGCCTCTGCAATTTGTGTTTTTCCTTTTTCATTGTTGAGTCCTACGAAGGTTTTACCATCCGGCGAGAGGACAGCAGAAAAAACAATATCATTCACATCTTTCATCGATTCAAGAACTCGTTTTAAGCCTTCAGTATCACTAAAGGTCATCCCATTGACGGCGCTGTTTGCTGCCACCATAGCCATTCCTTCCGCCTTACCTTTTAGATATTCTTCCATTTTGGTGTGAAGTGTCGCTGGAAAAAATAAAAAGATGAAGAGCGCTATCAGGAGAACAATCCCAATGGTTGTTCCGACAAATTTTTTTTTCACACTCAGGTGACGAAATTGCTGTAACATTTTAACCTCATAAATTATTTCTCAAAATTTTTTTCGGCAAAGGGAAAAAATAGTTATCACATTCTGATGCTAAAATGGGTGTGAAATAATTCACACCCGTCTCAACCGGCAAATTCTATTTCATAAAACCATATACTGCACAGCAGACAATATATTTGTCGTACCTTTCAACATATACAGTTTTATCAACTAACTCATTACTGCCCAGTCTCTTTCCTTTATAATTTGCCCACCCTTTTCCATTTTGTTTTGCAAGAGCTAACCTTTCTTGGAGTACTAATTTTCCAGTTGGATCTTTTTCTTCTGACAAATCAACTTTATTCTTTTTTGGATCTGGATGAGAGACACAGAAACCTTTCATATCGTATACAGAGATATATAAATCACCTTCAATAAATTTTCCTTTCGGGTTGCTGAATTCTGCGAACGCTTTGTCCGTACCATTTGCTTTGATGTATTCAATTGCTTTTTTCACATAGGCCTCTGCATCGGCAGGTTTTCCTATTTTCACTTGTGCTGAAACTATTCCTCCAAAAATAAGAGCAGCAAATAAGATTGTAACTGATGTTTTCATGGTGTTTCTCCTTTTGTTTTGTTGTGTAATTAATTCTTATTTAATGATGTTAGTTATTTCAAATACATATGTGTCTAGAATTCTATAATTAATAATTAAAATGTAAACGCTAATGTTACTCTTCCTACAAAATTGCTCGAAGAAGTGGATCCGTTTGCATTCACCGGTTTCTGATAGCTTGTAATTTCAACGTTCGGTATAATGCTTACGTTTTTAGCAACTTTGTAATCCAAACCGGCAATTATAAGCCCCACTTTATCGTTGTCAATATCAGAATTCGGATCGAAGCTGTCATATCTTCCTACTAATCTCAGATTTTCTGTTACGCTTACCCAAGCCCAGAACGACAAGCCCATTGTGTTCTGATCATTGAGAACTGAAGTTAAAGTAGGGCGATATTTATTTGCCCAGCTGCGTGTAAATCCTTCAAATCCTAAAGCGAAATCACTCTTCTGCTGATAGTTTAAGAATAGAGCAACTACGTAAACACTATTCGGTTTTGATGTTTTATCAATGTTATCTGTTACATCAACCAAAGAGGCATAATCATAATAAAGTGTGGCCTGGAATCCGTCAGCGGGTTTTACCTGAACCAGCGCATAATACCTTTTGTGTTTATCTGTTTCAGGACCGTTGCTGCTGTTATTGGCAATTTTAACCCAGTAGTTAACTGAACCAGCATCTGTGATCTTACCTTTTAAGTCAACACCAAAATCGCGTGATCCAACAATACCGTTAAGATCCATGATTGTCTTTTCCAACGAGCGGTAACTCCATGCTGCTTCAGAAACGTCAAAGGCGGGAGTTGGAGAAATACCAAAAACCAAATCGGAACCAGAGAAGATACCTTTCCATTTCAAATAAGCATCCTTTACCATGACGCCGAGTTTTCCGCTCGCTGTGTTGGAATTGGTGCTCTGATCTGTTTCTAACCGGAATCTTGAATCGAAATTCTCGGCGACTGAAATATCGGTTGTTAGATAAATTCTTCTGAACTGAAAACCGTTCACATTCTTAACATTACCATCGACATTGTCGATATTGAAGAAGTAATCGGCAAACATTAAACCGCCGACTTTAATACGATCTTTTATATCCTGAGCGAAAGATGCTTGACCGAGGAGTGATAGTAGAGAAACAAAAAATAATAATGATATTAGGTTTTTTTTCATTGATGACTCCTTTTGTTAGTTTGATTTATTGTCAGGCCACTGCCTTTAATTTTTCTGTTTCTGTCTCAGTTAAAATTTTATTTAGATCTATGAGGATCAATAAACGGTCTTCCAACTTGCCAACAGACTTAATGAAATCCGAATCAATACCGGTTGCTATTGAAGGCGGCGCTTCTGTTATATTGACCGGAATGCGTAATACTTCATTTACCGAATCAACTATAAACCCGATAGTTCTTGTCTCAATTTCTACTACAATGATTCTTGTGTCTTTGTCGTGTTCTTTTTTCTCCATATTTAAACGTGTTCTAAAATCAATTACCGGGATGACTCTTCCTCTCAAGTTGATAACACCCTCAACAAAAACGGGAGAGTTAGGGACTTTAGTAATTTGAGTCATCTTGTTGATCTCTTGCACATTGAGAATGTCCACCCCAAATTCCTCACTTCCAATCTTGAAACTGACCAACTGAAGAAGTTCTGAAGAATCGTTTTTGGTTTGAACTGAAGTATCCATTTTAAACTCCTTAATAGGTTGATACATCTACTTTATTAGTTCAATAATTATCCTTTACTTATAGATATTCGACTGTTAAAAGAAAGTGTTGATAATCAATGTTGTGAGTGGGCTGATCTTGTAGCAAGCGGGATTATTATGGTGCGAATAGTAATGTTCAGAACGGCTTATATAGTATTGTCAGTTAACTTTTTGTTTTTTGTGTCAAAATATTTTCTTTGCTGTTCTCCCTTTGGTCTTTGAACTTTAGACTTTGTACTTGCGCTTTAGCGCGCTATGAATAACGTCTAGCGGTTTATAAATTATTCAAGTTGACCGCTTGCAAATAAGAGATTCAATTTCTGCCACTAATTACACTAATTTTCACGAATTCTTACACGAATTTTAATTAGAAATGACTCTGAATTATTCTAAGTCTGTCACTCTGGAACAGAGTGAAGAGTCTCTTTACATTCTAAAATTGAGATGTTTCACTTCGTTCAACATGACAATTGCGTAACTTCAGTTAATTATTTTGTTTTCCGGATAGATTAGCATTTTTTATATCATGCCTACGGCATTTTGTTCTATTTTTTTTCTTTTTTACCAATATTGGTAGAAGAATAAAGCATCCCCGTTTGTCACTCCCGAATGCTTTTATCGGGAGTCCATCAGAGTTTTAATGGATTCCCGCTTAAAACATGCGGGAATGACAAAGCAAGCTTCGGGGGTATTGAACCCGAAAAGGAATAAAAGCAGCAAAAAAATCCCTTTAGGAATGACATATAAAAGCTAATGGTATACCAAATTCAAAGGTTGTATGAGAATTTTCTTTGCTGTCAATTTTTATATAACCGTTATTTAGCTCTACTATTTTTTTTACTATTGCTAAACCCAATCCTAATCCTTCTTTTGTTTCATTCTCTTTTCCAAATTGATTAAAAGGGCTAATCTTTTCAACGCCAATTGATTTAATCCCTGTTCCCGTATCCTTTACTATTGTTTTATAAAATTTGTCGCTCGATTGACCAATGATATGGATAATGCTTCCTTCGTTTGAATATTTAATTGAATTTTCTACCAGCTCATTTACAATAAATTCATAATGCTGGTCGGTTATCATTAGGACATTATTTTCAAAATGGGCTGCAAGATCGTTGGCTCTATTAAAAATGGAAGCTTTCTGTGATAACCGCGAGGTAAGAAAATTATGATCAATTTGATATGCGTTCTCTTTTGCTTTCAACCGGGTCTCCGGACTATTTTCATCCAAAAGCAAATCAACATACACCAATAGTTTTTCCACTCTTCTTAAAAGTCTGCTTCCGGAGTGCAGTATTTTATCAGCCATCTCCGATAATTCTTCTTTTGTAAGCGATTCAATATCTTTCAAAATCATTTCGGAAAGACCTAATATAGAAACCAGCGGAGTGCGTAATTCATGCTGAACTCTTTTAACTAAAGAGAATCTTAAAATTTCGCCAACGGATTGACATCTTTCTTTTTTCTTAAACCGTGAATCAATTGCAGAAAGAAGGTCCGTAGATCTGTAAGGCTTAAGTAGATAATCATCTGCGCCTAGTGTCATTCCAGCCCTAATATCTTGCGGTTCAACTTTGGCAGAAAGAAAAATAAATGGTATAGCGGATGTTAATGGGTTGTCCTGAAGTTTTTTCAACATATCAAATCCATCCATTTTAGGCATTCTAATATCGCTTAATATAAGATCCGGTAATTTATTAAGTGCAATATTATAACCTTCATAACCATCTTCTGCGCATATAACTT
>JAKAMS010000091.1 GCA_021812745.1 Bacteroidota bacterium
TTGTAACAACCAATAATGAAGCACTTGGCGAGAAGATGCGTATTCAGCGTGTGCATGGAATGGAACCAAAGTATTATCATAAAATGATGGGCGGTAATTTTAGATTGGATGCTCTGCAAGCCGCAGTGTTAAGAGTGAAGCTGCCTCATCTCGATTCATGGTCGGCAAAAAGAAGAGAGAATGCAGATACTTATTCTAAATATTTTTTTGAAGCCGGTTTGGCTACCGAAGAAGGATTACTGGCATTTGATACAAATAACAAAGTATTACTGCCGAAAGCGGTTTATAAAACTTCCGGGTTTAAGAATCATCATATTTATAACCAGTACATTATTAGAGTAGAGAATAGAGATTCATTAATTAACTATTTAAGACAGAAAGAGATTGGCTGCGAAATTTATTATCCGGTTCCGTTCCACCGTCAAGAATGTTTCTCATATTTGAAATGCAAAGATGAAGATTACCCCGTTTCTAACAACGCGGCAAGTAGTTCAATCGCTCTGCCCATCTATCCGGAATTGAGCAATGAACAAATAAAGTTTGTTGTAGATTCAATTGCAGAGTTTATGAAAACAGAATCCAAATAGTTGTTTGAACGAAAAATACGTAGTTCCAAAAAAAAAGAGCCCCGCATGCGGGGCTCTTTTTAATTTACTTCATCAATATTAGTTTCTTGCTAACCGAATAATTATCCGTTTGTAATCTGTAGAAATAAATTCCGCTTGATAAATTAGCTGCGTTAAATTCTACTTCATGATATCCTGCCGGTTGCTGAGCTTTAACGAGTGATGCAACTTCATTACCAAGTATATCAAATATTTTAAGCTGTACAAAAGAGCCTGTAGGAATTGAATATCTGATTCTTGTTGTTGGATTAAATGGATTTGGATAATTCTGGTATAAAGTATACTTAGTAGGAAGTGAATTGTCACTTTCATTAACATCAGTTACAACATTTATAACAGCCGCAATCCACATATCAACGTCAAAATTTCCGCTGCTCCATTGTGATTGCATATCATAATAATTGCCGTCACTCCATTTTTCCCACGCTCTCTTTTGCCCGTTGCCTTGTCCAAGTGTATCTGCAATAATTGCAAACTGATCATCTACGCTGCTATTCCATTCAATACCAACAAAGAAGGAGTTACTAAAATATACTTGTGGAGAGATTGAGAATGTATTGAATACAACTCCTTTATTGCTTATATCAATCACGTTAGTCGAATATGATTGAGAGTAAAGTTGTGTTCCGGGAGCGCCGTTAGTACCTACACTTCTAACAACCAGATTAAAATTATCTGCGGCGCCAGTAATTATTTTTGCCGCAAAATAAACTTTCACCTCAGTTAAGTTGCCGGTTCCGTTAAAATCGAATCTTTGGTACTTTCCTAAATCGCCGTATTTATTTGGTCCGAAAACATGCCCGGGAACTTCACCGCTAACAGGAGGATTAGATGGCGTAACTGTCCAAGTTATCGGTTTGTCGCCATAGAACAATGTTTGTGTTGAAGTCTGACCTGTAATTGTTAACTGTACAATTGAGGAAGCGGAACTCAAATTGTTAGAGGTATCGAATGCTTTGACCATGAACCAATAATTTCTTCCGCCAGATAAATTTGTAAGCGTAATTGAATTTGCATTGAAAACAAGAATAGGGGAGTTTCCTTGAGAAGCGCCTGTTGCTGTCCAATTAGTTCCGTCTGTGCTGTAATAAAAATAGTAACCGGATAAATCTGGTTCTGTATTTTTAGTCCATGTAAATGTTGCTGAACCCGTTCCTGCTAATTGACCTGTAAAACTTGCCGGCGCCGATGGTGCAATTGCATCCGGTACGTTTACTGCTCTGTTAATAACTTTTGTTGTTAATCCTGTTCCGGTGATTGTCAATCTGTATAAATTAAATCCGGATATGTTTTTATTTGCATTTATAGAATAATCTACAGTTGCTGTTGTGCTTGCGTTGATAGTTCCTACGCTTCTTACCAATGTTCCGGATGCTAAGGTTAATCCGTTAAACAATTCCAATGTTACATTCACATTAGTTGCTGCAACAGTTCCGGTATTAAAAATATCTAGATGAACTGTGAAAGGATTTGGTGCTAGATTTCCGTTCTGCAACAATAAACTTGATGGAGAGGTAATAGAAATAGCTAACGGTGGCTGTAATTCAACATTTGGTTTTATACTTCTTGATGCTTTGTTATTTGATTCGTTTGATTCTGTGATTTGGTTTGCCGGATCAACTTTTACAACAATGTTGTGATACTCCGGACTTGCCGGAACTTTATAAGTGAAGTAAAATGTATTTGTTCCGTTAACAGAGATAGAAGAAAGCACGCCGCTTCCAATGATTGGCGCATTGCCTCCCGCATCGGGGTCTCCATCATACGCAACACAATTTACATCAGTAGCCGCTACGCTGCCGTAATTATGAACTGTTACTGTAACAGTTATATTATCACCGGCATTTATATCTGTATCCGCTTTGCTGTATGCAATATCCGAACTTGAAATTGCTAAATCCGGATAATCTGAAGAATATGCAAGTGGCATAAAATCAGCGCCCGCTTCACTATAACTCTGAATTATGGAAACATTCCCAGATGATTCAATTTTATAAACATATTTTCCTACAGCAGATGTAAAATTATAATTTTGTCCTTCGTTTAAAGTCCCTTGATATTTAATAGTTGAATTTGTGTAAGGGAATTGATTGTATGTTCCAAGTTCAGTGATCTTTATACTATTACTATTATCAAAAGAGAAAATATATATATTGCTGCCAATTGTTGGCATGTAGAATAATTTTCCAAATCCTTTCCCATTTTCATCAATTGCCCGTGTCATATACGCATATGTATCATTACCTCCACCTGTCCATCTTCCAGCATATGGAATGTTTCCGGCAGAAATATTTCCAGTAGAGGTAACCGACCAAAATGTTGCGGCTTCTATTGCATCCGTGTGGACTTGGCCTTTTTGAAGTGTGAATGAGCTGATAGTCGCTCCGGTTCCAAGATTTTTGACAGTAACAGTATTATTATCTGCATATGAAGTTATCGTAATACTATTTGTCCAAGAACCGATATAACCGGAAAAGCCATAAAAAAGCATTCCTGCAAATGTTCCGTTGCTCGATGGTATATAATAATCCTGATCCGCATAGGACAAAGCAGAAATAGGTTTAGTGCCTGTAACTTGTAATAATTTACTAAATGGTACGCTACTAGAATTTCTAAAGGAATAATATTGACCAGTATTAAGTGTCCCCGCTGCTAATAAGCTCCCTGTAGTTAAATCCTTAACGGTAAAACCAGTATTATCATTGTAAGCGAATATGATAAAGTCTTCTCCACCAAAATAGTTTCTTGTCATATAAGTATTTAATTTGGTCGAAACACCTCGACCAGCTTCATCTACTGCAAAATATCCGTCAATACCTGTTGTGGTGGCATCCCCTACAAGTACCGTATAAGTTTTATTACCAACAATTTTAAAAACACCGCTTCCAAAATTAAATGTCTGATATTTATCTAAGGCTAATGTCTTAGTATCTTTTAGAGTTCCGTTCGCATCATAAACTGAAACGATTGTATTATCGAAATAAGAAAATATTATTATGTCTCCAAAAGTATAGACGGTTGTGGAAAAATTTCCATTTGTTTCTTTAGGTGTGAGAAATGAATTCCTCATTTCCGGGAAGGTAAATTTATCTTGCTTAAAAATACTCTCAGGTACAGCTGATCTAGTTCCTTGCGCTAAATAATTAGCTGCTGTAATTAAATAGAACAAGGAAAAAACAAATAGGATGGTTCTAGTAGAAGTTTTGAACATATTGCCTCCTCGATATATTATGGATGATACTTAAAAAGTACTGCATCTATATATTTTATTAAGACAGAAATAGCCGAGGAGTTGCTTTCAAAAATTAAATACTTCTTACGTTCACAAAACCGAATAAAATTTAGATTTCTAACTCTGAATTGTCAAGATGTTTTTTACAAAAGTGACGCAGGAAACAGAAAAATGTTTATCAATTCATCCTTTACTTAAAGCCAAAATGGGTTTATTATTGAATCAAATTTTTATCTTTTGGAGAAACCTGTATGTATATTGACTGGATAACGTGGAGTATATGGCTTATTGGTTTTATAATAATGATAGTCTGGATTATGATACCGATCAGGGAATTCAAACAGCTTAGAAAATGAAAAAAAGAAAAATCAAAATTTCTACTCCCGGAAGAGTTTGTCTTTTTGGCGAACATCAAGATTATCTTGGTTTGCCGGTTATTGCATGCGCAATCTCAAAGCGAATTTCGATTGAAGGAATAGAACGGAACGATGCACAAGTAAATATTGATCTGCCGGATTTAAATTCATCCGAATCGTTCATCATCGGTGAAAAATTAGATTATATTCTTGAAAGGGATTATCTCCGCAGCGGTGTAAACGTAATGATGAAAAATGGTTTCACTTTCTCAAAAGGATTTGACTGTGTTGTAAAAGGTGAAATTCCAATCAATGCGGGAACATCAAGTTCATCCGCGATGATAATAAGTTGGATAAATTTTCTTTCAAGGATGAGCGATCAAAATAAAATACTTGAGCCGGGAAAAATTGCAGAATTGGCTTACAACGCAGAAGTGTTGGAATTTTCCGAACCCGGCGGAATGATGGACCATTATTCTACCGCTGTCGGAAAAGTTATCTGGCTTGAATCATTTCCGGAAATCAAATTGAAAAAAATAGATACAAATCCCGGCGCGTTTGTGCTTGGCAATTCAACAGAAGCTAAAGACACAAAATTTATTCTTGCCAGAGTTAAGAGAGGTGTAGTTAATATATCCAAAGAACTTATGCAGAATCATTCCGATTTTTCTCTGCAGACAATTTCTTTAGAGGATTTGAATAGATATAAAGATGAATTAACTGAAGAGCAGATGGAGTTATTGGAGGGAACAATCCGCAATAGAGAGATAACTTTTGAAGCCGATAAACTTTTATCCGCCGGAAAATTTGATGAACGAAGACTCGGAAGGTTAATGAATGAACATCAAAAAGTTTTAAGGGATGTTCTAAAAATATCCACACCCAAAATTGATAAGATGATTGATGCCGCTCTTAATGCCGGAGCTTACGGTGCAAAGATAAACGGTTCCGGCGGCGGCGGCTGTATGTTTGCTTACGCGCCGGAAAATCCGGAAAAAGTTTTAGATGAAGTGAAGAAAATTTCTAACGAAGCGTGGATTGTTTTTCCCGATGAAGGAACGCACGAAGAATCAGCCAATGGAAAATAAATGAAAAGAAAGTTAGTCATACTAGCCGGCGGTGTTTCTTCACGAATGAAAAATTCTACTGTTTCTGATAATCAAGTTGATTCAAAATTAATTGATGATGCGAAGAATAAATCAAAAGGAATGATAAGAATAGGCGAAGATGAACGCCCATTTTTAGATTATCTTCTTTTTAATGCGCGTTCAGCAGGTTATCAAGATACCGTAATTGTAATTAGCGAGCGGGATAACTCGATAAAAGAACATTACAGAAATAATTCAATTGAAGGATTGAATATTTCTTATGCTGTGCAATCGGTGCCGTTAGGCAGAGAAAAACCGCTTGGTACTGCGGATGCCCTTTATCAAGCTCTCAAATCAAAACCGAATTGGAAAGGCGCATCTTTTACAATATGTAACAGCGATAATCTATATTCTGTTAATGCACTTAAATTGATGCTTGAGTCAAAGCATCTCAATGCCATGATTGATTACGAACGTGATGGATTGGAAGTTGAGAAAGAACGGATAGAGAAATTTGCGGTTACAAAAAAAGATGATGAAGGATTTCTGTTAGACATAATTGAAAAACCGACTGATGAAGAAATCAAAACAGTAAAAGGGAAGAATGGATTTATAGGCGTGAGCATGAATCTTTTCCGTTTCAAATACGATATGATTTTTCCGTTCCTTGAAACAGTGCCGCTACATCCGGTGCGTCAAGAAAAAGAATTGCCTGCGGCAGTTAAGTTGATGATTGCCGAGAATCCAAAATCTTTTTTTTGTTATCCGTTGAGAGAACATGTTCCGGATTTAACAAGTAAAAGTGATATTTTAACAGTGAAAAAATATTTAGAAAAACACTATCACAATTTTTCTCTCTGAAAATATGAAGCGAACAAAAGTTGTAGTAACCGGCGGAGCCGGATTTATTGGCAGTCATATTGTTGAACAATGGCTCTCCGAAGATGCCGAAGTTCACATTATTGATAATTTACGAAGCGGATATTTGTCTAACGTAGAAATATTTCCATCTGTAATATTTCATAAAGGAAGCGTAACAAACCGCGATTTTGTTTTCAAAATTTTACAGAATGCAGATTACGTTCATCATCTTGCCGCGCTTGTTTCTGTGCCGGAATCAATTGAAAAACCGGAAGAATGTTACGAGATAAACATTAACGGTTTGATAAACGTTCTCGATGCTTCAAAAGAATTTGGGATAAAAAAAATTGTGTTAAGCAGTTCTGCTGCTATCTACGGAGAAAATCCAATTTCACCAAAAACAGTTGATCTTGAGCCGGATCCGAAATCTCCTTACGGAACAACCAAATTTCAAGGGGAAGAACTTCTAAAGCTTTATAATATGAATGACGGTTTAGGCGCAATTTCATTACGCTATTTTAATGTGTTTGGTCCAAGGCAAGATCCTAAAAGTCAATATGCCGCCGCAGTTCCTATCTTTGTAGAAAAAGCATTGAAGAATGAAGAGATAAAAATTTACGGAGACGGAACACAAACGCGCGATTTTATTTTTGTGAAGGATGTTGTCAAAGCAAATATTCTAGCCGCTAAAAATGAATCTGTTAACGGTGTCTTCAATGTTGCGACTGGTAATGCAATCTCAATTAATGAAATTGCCAAACTTGTTATTTCGGAAATAGGAAGTAAGAGCCAAATAGTTTATGAAAAAGAAAGACCGGGCGATATTAAACACAGCCTGGCGTCAATTGAAAAGACTAAAGAAGAACTTAACTTTAATCCGGAATACGATTTGTTGAAAGGGCTGAAAGAAACTATAAATTATTTTGCCGCGAAATTAAAATAACTTTCTTTATAAATGTTATGAGCGATTTCAAATTATCTGCTGTTGAAAAACATTTTCTTGATCTCTCCAATAAAAAATTAATTTATGAACCGACCGAAAAAATTCCGGTAATTCAAGTAAATAATTTTGCTCTTCTTGGAAAATTTACCGCATTACGCTTTCTTGAATGGGTGCAGAATAATTCAAACGGAGTAATTTCTTTGCCGACCGGCAAAACACCCGAATATTTTATCAAGCAAACAGCATATTATTTGAAAAATTGGGATGAAGCGAATTTAAAAAAAGAATTAAAAAATTTCGGTATTGATACATCAATCAAGCCGGATATGCATTCTCTTCACTTTGTACAGATAGATGAATTCTATCCGATTGATTCTTTCCAGCATAACAGTTTTTATTATTATGTACAGCGGTTCTACATCGAAAATTTTGGACTTGATCAAAAAAAAGCTCTTCTAATAAATGTTAATGAAATCGGAACGGCGGACAATCTTCCGCTCGAACAAATCTTTCCGGAAAAAAAAGTTGATCTTTCTCTTCGGGCACGTTATCCAAGCACAAAGTTAGAGCGGCTTCAGAAAAAAACGATAGAAATTGTTGATGAATTTTGCACTAATTACGAAAGAAAAATACGTGAACTTGGCGGTATTGGATTTTTCCTCGGCGGAATTGGTCCCGATGGACATATCGGTTTTAATATTCAAGGGAGCGATCATTTTTCTACAACACGGCTTATCGAAACAAATTATGAAACACAGGCAGCCGCTTCAACCGATCTTGGCGGAATGGAAATTGCCAGAAACAGATTAGTGATTACGATTGGTCTCAACACAATTACATATAATCCGGATGCCGCCGCTATAATTATTGCAGCAGGTGAATCGAAATCAAATATTATACGCGATTCAATTGAAAATTCTTTCACAAATAAATATCCTGCTACGGTTCTTCAGAAATTGAACAACGCGCGTTTCTACATTACAAACGGTGCGGCACTCCGTTTACGTGAAAGACGATTTACCGAAATGGAAAGTGAAAAGGTCCTCTCGCAATTTTCTATTGAGAGAGCTGTAATAAATCTTGCCGTTGAAAAACAGAAACAAGTGATAGATTTAACTTCGGAAGATTATAAATCCGACCGGCTTTGCGGATTGGTAATTGATAAAACCGGAAAGAAAGCCGAGGAGATAAATCAATTTATTAGCAATACTGTTCTCGAGCGGTTTAATAAAGGTATAATGACACTCGAGAACGAAAAAATTCTTCATTCCGCACCGCATCACGACGACATAATGCTCGGCTACATGCCTTATATTGTTCACTTAGTAAGAAACGCTACAAACAAACATCACTTCTCAATTCTTACAAGCGGATTCACTGCTGTGACAAATACTTATATGTTAGAAGTGATGGAGAATTTGAAGAGTCATATCGAAAAAGAAGAGTTCAAAAAAAGATTCGGCACAAAATATTTCGAGCCCTCATTTCCGGAAGGTAAAAACCGCGATGTGAATCTGTACCTCGATGGTTTAGCCGCGCGAAGCAGAACAATTAAACAAGAAGCATTGGCAAGAAGAACATTAAGAAATTTAATTGAATGTTACGGCGAAAATAATCTTGATGAGCTAAATGAAATTGTGAACGAACTGAAAAATTATTTTAATACACAGTATCCCGGCA
>JAKAMS010000092.1 GCA_021812745.1 Bacteroidota bacterium
TAATCATTTTACTAATTCCAAGAGTTTTAAGTCTGATTAAGTTTACCCCCTAAAAAATAATATCAGATGTAATATCCGCTTGATGAAATATCTTCTTTAATTAAGTAAAAAAAATTATTTTCAATTCAATTATAGATTATCATTCTCCATCCGAGGCACTTTTGGTTAAAGATGTAAAAACACTTTTACTAGTAGAAGACGACACACTTCTTGCAATGACTGAGACCCGCTGGCTAAGTAAAGCGGGTTATAAGGTTATTCACGCCCCCACCGGAGAAATAGCGGTTGATATTGTAAAGACGGGTAGAGAAGCAATAGATCTAATATTGATGGACATCAATCTTGGAAACGGAATAGACGGAACTGTTGCCGCTCGCAAAATTCTTAACAAGAATGAGATACCGCTACTATTTCTCTCTTCTCATACTGAAAAAGAGGTAGTTGAAAAAACTGAAAAGATAACTTCTTATGGTTATGTAGTAAAAGACTCAAAAGAAGTAGTTCTGCTGGCATCAATTAAGATGGCATTCAAGTTATTTAATGCAAATAAAGCGCTAAGAGAAAAAGAAAAAGCTTTATTGGAAAGCCAGACAAGATTGAAACGAGCCGAATTTATTTCTCAAGCAGGTAATTGGGAACTGCACCTGAAGAGCGGGAAAATTATTGCATCAGAAGGAGCGGTAAAAGTTTATGGCTTCGTCAGCTCGGAAGCAAAGCTTGCAGATATTCAGGAATTGGTTCTTCCGGAATACCGCCCTCTACTTGACAATGCTCTCCGCAATTTAATCGAACACGATGAACCGTACAATGTAAAATTTAAAATCAAAAAAGCTGACAGCGGAGAAATAGCAGACATCCATTCAACTGCGGAATATGACAAAGAAGAAAAAGTTGTCTTTGGCGTTTTAAAAGATATAACACGAAGGAAAATTGCTGAAGACGCTGTTAATTATGAACGGAATCTCTTAAGATCATTAATAGATAACATACCTGACTCAATTTACTTCAAAGATTCGGAAGGTTTGTATCTTCTCAATAATGCCGCCCACCTCCGTTCTTTGGGCGCTGAATCACAGTCAGATGTAATCGGAAAAAATCCTTTCGATTTCTTTCCGCCGGAATTAGCAAACGAATTTAGAAGAGAAGAACTTCAGCTGTTAAAGACAGGTAATGCTGTCTATGATAAAGAAGAGGTTTCAATTAATCCGGAGACTGGCGAGAAAAAATTTCATATTACAAACAAAGTTCCTGTCTTCAATAATAAAGGAAAAATTACCGGACTAATAGGAATCAGCCGTAATATTACTGAGCTGAAAAAGCATGAATTAGCAATAAAAGAGAATGAAGAGAAATACAGACAGCTCTTTGAATCCGGAATTGACGCTCTCTTTTTAATTGAAACCGAGACCGGAAAAATTCTTGATGCTAATAAAGCTTCGTCTTCCAATTTCGGTTACAGCCACGATGAGTTGCTTAAACTACGGATTATAGATCTATCTGCTGAACCCGAAAAAACTATTTCATCTAATACCGACAATGACAGAAACACAGAGCCAAAAGTTACGGTCAGTAAGAAGAAAGACGGCACGACATTTCCTACGGAGATTACATGCAATCATTTTGATTTTGAAAACCGCCCGGTTTACCTTGCTTCTGTTAGAGATATAACCGAACGCAAAAAAGTCGAACACATATTGCTTGAAAGCGAGATGAGGTGGAAATCTGCAATCGAAGGGAACAATCAAGGACTTTGGGATTGGAATCTATCCACAAACGAAGTTTATTTCTCTACAATGTGGAAGAAGATGCTTGGATATGATGAAGCGGAGGTGGATAATCATCTTGATGCATGGTCTAGATTGGTTCATCCGGATGACCTTACCTCTACTATGGAAGAGTTAAATAAACATTTGCGTGGCGAGACTTCCATTTATATATCAGAACATAGGTTACTATGTAAAGATGGTTCTTATAAATGGATTCTTGATCAAGGGAAAATATTTAGCTATGACACCAGCGGCAAACCGCTGCGTATGATCGGCACACATACAGATATATCAAAGTTCAAGAATACAGAAGAACAATTACAAGAGATGAATGAAATTTTTAGAATGTTCCTTAAGAACAATCCTCTTTACGTATTCATTAAAAATAGTGAGATCAAATCTGTATACTTGAGCGAAAATTACGAAAAGATGCTGGGGCGTCCCCTTAGAGATATATTGGGGAAAAACATGGATGAACTTTTCCCTTCCGAACTCTCTAAGAAAATGATAGAAGACGATAAAAGAATTTTAAGCGAAGGAATTTATCATGAATTTGTTGAAGAATTAAACGGACGCACATATTCATCTATTAAATTCCCCATCTTTATTAATGGCCAAGCCAAATATTTAGCCGGTTATACAATGGACATAACCGAACGCGCAAATATTGAGACAGAATTAGAAAATCAGAAAAGATTTTTTGAGCAGATGTTTTTACAGTCTTCCACAAGTACTCAAATATTGGACAAAGACGGTTGGTGCTTGCGTATCAACCCCAAACTAACCGAACTATTCGGAGTAAAGCCAGAACATATTGAAGGACATCAGTACAACATCTTTAATGATGCAGAGATAATAAAAAACGGAATTGACAAAATTTTGCGAAGAGTTTTTGACGAGCTGAAAGTTGAACAATGGGAAGTTTATTTTGATATCGGTGCGGCGGCAGATTCGCAGAATATAATTGTTAAAGAGAGAACTCAAAAATGGTATTCAAATACAGCATCTCCTATTGTTGATAATGAAGGCAATCTCCTCTATGTAGTAGTTCAACATGAGGATATTACCAAACGCAGGCAAGCTGAGGTACTATTAAAAGAATCTGAGCAGATCTTTGCGGCAGCTTTTCATAACAGCTCTGCTTCAATATCACTCACAACTTTTAAAGAAGGAATTTATGTTGATGTTAATGAAACATTTCTAAAAGTCACAGGCTACACACGCGATGAGGTCATAGGCAATAGTTCCCGCAAGCTGAAGTTTTTCACAGATTTAGAAGAACGCAACAGCTTAATGGATGAACTAAATATGAACGGACACATTTCCGGACGTGAATGCCGGTTCAGAATTAAATCCGGAGAAATAATTACTACGCTCATTTCCGGAGTAATAATAAATATAAAAGGAGAATCGTGTTTACTCTCAACGATTATAGATATCTCTGAACGGAAAACGATGGAAGAAGGATTAAGAAAATTCAAGATGAGTATAGAACGTTCCGAAGACGCAATATTTATAACCAATGAGAAAGGAGAAATTGAATACGCTAACAGTTCATTTGAAAAAATTTACGGTTACAGTCCTAAAGAAGTTATCGGAAAGACTCCCAGAATAATAAAATCGGAACTTGTTCCAGCAAGTTTTTATGAAGAATTATGGTCAAAATTATTATCCAATCAGGCTGTCATAGGAGAAATTGAAAATAAAAGAAAAGATGGTCGAATAATAACAGTCGAAGGTTCAAACAATCCAATAGTGAATGACCAGGGTAAGATTATTGGTTATCTGGGAATTCACCGCGATATATCGGGGCGAAAACGCGATGAAGCTATACAGAAAGCCATCTTCAATGTAACTGCGGCAGTTACGACTACAAAAAGCGTTGAGGAGTTAATTAGTATAATCAGAGATCAGTTAGGTACTTTGATGGATACAACTAATTTTTATATCGCTTTCTATAATGAAGAAACGGATATGCTTTGGACTCCTTTTGCAAAAGATGAGAAAGATGAGATATCAAAATGGTCAGCGGAAAAATCAATGACAGGTCTTGTTACGAAAAGCAAGAGATCAATTATTGCAACTAAAGAAAACGTTTTAAAGATGGTCCAAGAAGGACTTATAGATATGATTGGGACTCCTTCGGAAATATGGGTAGGGGTTCCGTTAAAGGTAAATGAAAAAGTGATTGGAGCAATTGTTCTGCAAGATTATCACGACCGGAATGCATTCGATTCAAAGAGTATTGAGATTTTAGAATTTGTTTCGGGACAGATTGGCATTTCACTTCAGCGCAAACAGATAGAAAATACTTTGCAGGAGAAGCAGAATATTCTTTCTGAAGCTCAGAGAATTGCTCATATCGGCAGTTGGAATGCTGTAATTGACACCGGAAAGATTTCATGGTCAGACGAAACTTATAATGTCTTCGATGTTTCTCCCGATAAATTTGAACCTTCTTTAGATTCAATATTAAATCTTATCCATCAAAATGATAGAAAACCCATAGAAGAATCTCTTAGGAAACAATTCTCCGGAGAAATGGAAAAAGGAATTGAGTTCCGAATCAAAGCACAAGATGGTTCAATGCGTTACTTAAGTCTTACCGGCGCTCCAACTTTCAATGAAGAAGGGATTGTAAACGGAGCTATAGGCGCGGTTCAGGATATCACAGAACGGAAAGAAGCAGAAACACGGCTGCAAAAATATATGGAAGAACTTAAAGAAGTCAGCGCCACCAAAGACAAATTCGTCTCAATAATTTCACACGATCTGAAGAATCCATTCCACTCAATTAACAGCGCCCTTAAACTTATTATAAATGAAGGAGAAGATATCACTGAAGAGGAGAAAAAAACTTTTCTGCAAGGTATTTTAAACACTTCAAATAGAGCTTACTCACTTCTTGAAAATTTATTACTCTGGTCTAGGAACCAGATGGGACAGATAGAATTTTCTCCGGAGAAAATTCAGCTTTTCGAAATTTCACTTGAAACAATCGGATTGGTAAAGAATAGTTCCGTTCTGAAAAACATTACACTTACCAACCATATCGGTAAGGAGATATTTGTCAAGGCAGACAGAAATATGTTAGAAACAGTTTTAAGAAATTTACTGACTAACGCTATCAAATTTACACGAGAAAACGGAAAGGTAGATATCATTGCTAAATCTGACGGTCAATTTGTAGAAGTTAGCGTACTTGATAACGGTATAGGTATTGAATCTGAGAACATTAAAAAACTTTTCAAGATAGATAAACCATTTTCCACTCAAGGAACAAAGAGCGAGTCCGGAACAGGTCTGGGATTGATTCTTTGTAAAGATTTTATCGAAAGGAACGGCGGAAAAATTCATGTTGAAAGTGAATTTGGAAAAGGAAGTAAGTTTTCTTTTAGCTTACCAATTTCATCTGCGAATTAATAACGTATCTATTGGTGTTGCAAAAGAGTGTGCAAATGTTTTGTAATAAAAAACCGTCCCAAAATTACTAGGACGGTTTTTTCAAAAGAGAATTAAAGATTACAAAAAAATTACTTAACAAGATTCATTTTTATTGTCTGAATATATTGTCCGGCTTGCATCCTTGCAAAGTAAACTCCGCTGGCAACTCTGCTGCCGAGTTCATTTGTACCATCCCATACAGCTTGATAAGTACCATTATTAAATGATTCATGATCTACAATCGTTTTAATAATGCTTCCTTTAATATCATAAATAGCCAAATGAACTTTATCTGTTTGAGGTAAAGAAAAACGGAGCGTAGTACTAGGATTAAAAGGATTAGGATAATTCTGTGTTAATTGATAGTTAGCCGGGATTTCTGATTCATGATTTATAGCGGTTATGGTATTATGTTCATTCCCGTGGCATTGTACGCAATTCATTTGTGAATTTACATCATTAAAAAGAGCTGTGCCGTGGCAAGATTGACACTGCGCAACTTTAGGATCGGTTACAAAAGTAGGCACAAATGTTTTAGCGAATTTTGCATTCAACAGCTCGGCTGTTTTTGCGGCAATGTCTCCTGCAAGGCGAGCGCATCTTTCTTTTCTTTCAGTATCACCTACTTTCTTTTTTGCAATAGTACACCATTGACTTACAGACGCGTGGCAAAGAACACTACCGCTGACTGATCCAACTAATGCGCTATTATATTTTTTGTCTTGATATAAGCCGTCTATAGCAGTTTGATTCGCTTTTACCGTTGGAAATTCTGCAGCTGCAGCAAATCCCCAAATTTCATTTATCAACGCACCGGAATCTGCTTTCGATGTTACCAAACTGATTATTGCAGCCGCACCATTTACAGTACCGCATAATGTACCCCATCCGTTTCCTCCACCTCTTCCAAAAAGCATTACTTCCATCGGCATGTTAGCCCATGGATCCGGCATTTTCTCTTTCAGAGCTTCTGTGAAAGCACCAAATACACCTGAGCAACAATCTTTATCAGAGTAATATAAATGATGCGCCTTAAGTCTAACATATTCCGGATCTAAAGTTACATATGGCCAAGGCCATGTTGTAGCTTTATCATTTGCTAAAATTTTCCCGCCAGCCAGAATATCTAAGCCGGCAACACCTATTACAGCACCAACTGCATACTTTGACGAACTTGTTAAAAAGTCTTTTCTGGTAATTTCATTTGTCATTTTTTTCTCCTTGTAATTATGCTTTTATTTTTGAAGTAAGTAATTGAATGATCTTCTTTAAGCGCATTTCATTTTGATTTAATTGATGAGCTTTTAGAAAATAGTTCAGTGATTGGTCTATGTCGCAGTAAAGCCAGAGGATACCCAATTCAATAAATAATTCATATTTATTCGATCTTTCTGTTTTTCCCCTTTCAATGTTAACCACAAGATCAGCACACGGACAATCTTCTTCTTCAGGTTTTGTATCAATGATGCAATCAATATTTTCCTCAATCAAAGAGGTGAAAAGATCAAGAGCTTTATCAAGGTTCTTAGTCTGAGTATAACAAATAATTAATCTTTTTTTAGCACATATATTATCCGGAAACCTCTTGTAAGAATTTTCCAATTCTTGAAGTGCAAAAGAATAATTGCCGTTAAGAAAATGATAATTACCTAACATTTCGCTCATATAATTTATAAGGCAAATTACTTGCCATTTATCTCCCGGAGGGAAATGCTTTTTTTATTTCTAATCGCGGAATTGATTTAAGAGTGGGATTAAAGTGTTGCAACACTTGCAACACTTTTTTATAAGATATTATAGTTAAATATTTTGTAGGACTTAAAACATAACGTTGCAATGCAACGCTTTAATTATTGTTTGGAGAATCACTCTTAAGATAACGCCATAGAGTTGATCTATCAACACCAAGAATTTTTGCTACAGCTGTTTTATTCCATCTGTTATCTTTTAGGAGTTGTAATAAATCATCGTTATCTATTTTACGAAGAGATCTTTTCGTTTTACTGCCGCAGTTATTGTTATTGCTTTGTCTTATTGACGGGGGCAAACAACAACGGCAAATAGCGTTTTCATTTTTAGCCCTAATCGTCCCATACTCAATAGCGCTCTCTAGTTCACGCACATTCCCCGGGTAATCATAATTCATTATTAAATCCAAAGCATCTTCTTCTATCTCGAATAATTTTTTATTATAGATAATATTATACTTTTTCATAAAGTGTTTCACTAAAAATAAAATATCTTCTTTCCGTTCTCTTAGTGGCGGAACTTCAACTGGTATTACGTTGAGCCGGAAAAAGAGATCTTCCCTAAATTTACCCATTTTGATAGCATCTTTTATTTTGGTATTTGTCGCCGCAATAATTCTTACATCAACTTTTCTTGTGAGTGATTCCCCTAATCTTTCAAATGTTCCTTCTTGAATAACTCTAAGTAATTGCGTTTGCATCTGAAGAGGCGTCTCGGCTATTTCATCTAAAAATATTGTTCCTTTATCAGCTAATTCAAATCTTCCAACGCGGTCTTTTACTGCATCTGTGAATGCTCCTTTTACATGTCCAAACAACTCACTAGCCAACAAGTTGTGCGGAATAACTGCGCAGTTAACTTTTATGAATTTTTCATCCCTACGTCGGCTAATGCTCTGAATTGCATTAGCTATCATTTCTTTACCCGTTCCGGTTTCTCCTTGAATCAACACACTTGCGTCGGTATCCGCAATCTCATTAATTAGATTAAAAATGTCTATCATGCTTTTACTATGGCCTACAATACCGTAAAAATTTGTAGTAGCAAGAAATTTTTCAATATCAACCAATAAAGAAGCATCAAGAAATGAAACCACACCGCCAACGGGTTCATCAAAATTATTTTTAAGTACCGCGGCATTCATTTTCAACGGAATAGTTTTTCCATTAATACATGAAAATTTTGTCTCGATATTAAAGACGCTTTTCCCTGATTGCAAAGTCTTTGCTATAGGACAATCATTAGAACAGAGTCCGGTATTAAAAATACTTCTGCATGTTTTACCAATTACTTTTTCTTTTTCCAGTCCTAATATTCTTTCTGCCGCCCGATTGAAGAAATTAATTTTGAAATTTTTATCTACAGTAAATATTCCTTCGGCTAAAGAATCTAATATTTCGTGCTTAGAATCAGTTCCCATATCATTTTACACCTTATATTAAGATACTAATATCTATTAGTAAATAAACGTGGTCATAAATTACTAAAACTCAACAAATATTTTTTTTCTAATAATAGATTTTAGATTTATTAAGCGACTTTACCTCCTTTGGTTAAGGTTATGACTATCAAAAAAATGAATTTTGTGCAGCATAGAAGTGTGCAATTCACGGGTAATTTGAACTTTCAGTTCAGATCCGCATGGTTTATTTTAAAAACAAAAAACCCTTGCAACTTATTAGTTACAAGGGTTTGTATTGTGGGGGCTGAAGGATTCGAACCTACGACCCTCTGCTTGTAAGGC
>JAKAMS010000093.1 GCA_021812745.1 Bacteroidota bacterium
CCGTTTGACACCGAAAGTACTCACAATGTTAAATTGTTTTCCTATTTCCCGGTAAGTTGGGGGGTAGCCGTTATGATTGGCGTAAATCTGAATGAAATCAAGAATTTCTTGCTGACGGTCAGTGAGTCCACTTTTCATATTAGTGCTCCTTTGTTCACTTGCAATATAGTGAACGAATGAGCACTGTGTCAAGAAAAAAATTTAAGTATAAATTTCCATTAAGAATGAGAATTCCAAAGAGATTGGAAAAATATCGTAAATGATTTGTTTATCAGTGGATACTGAATTAGTGAAGAAAAAAGTTAAAATGAGAAAAGGTTAAGAAATTCAAATAAATTCGACATTTTTCCACCTTAAATGAGAAATAAAAAGTTCATTATTGAGGTCTTTATTGCTTAGTAAAAGCTAGTTAATTGAAATTTACTAGTAGTGGAATAATTCTTATCAATTGTCGAAAGGTCCCTCTTGGGAGAAATTTTGGAAAAGATAATTATGGATTGTTTATAATTAAATTGATTATTTTTAGATAAAATAATCAGGGGAAAAAATGGCAAGGTTAAAAAATTTTTATTTAGGTGCTTTGAATATTACTATCCATCCTCACAATCCAGAAAAGTATATTAGACTATTCCAAGATTTATTGATGTTAAAGCAAAAAATTAAAATCAGAGGAGACGAAGTTGCTAGAATCGGTTCGTGTTGGGAAATTAATAAGAACAATCCTAAAGATGGTTTATATGGCGATATTTATAAATATGTCGAATTAGAACCAAATGATGATTGGTTCAACGTGCAAACAGTTGAGGCTGCGACTGAAGAGGAGCTAAAAAAAATTAGTATACCAGAGAATTTAAAACCTCATTTTAATCGGTTTGCTTATGTGTTTTTCCCAGATAAACATCGACTAATTTTTTTAACTAACAATGAGAAAGGAAAAACATTCAACGTTAATACTGTTAGAAGGTTCTTTTCAAATCTTTTTGAATCTCCAGAAATTTTGGAAAAATATGGAGAAGTTAATGTCAGTACAGAGCAAATTAGGGAACAACTTGATTCTATATTAAAAACTTATAAGATTAATTCACTTTCTATTACATTGACAAGACCAAATCCAGATGATAATGAGGACCTTGATGAAGAAGTATTGAGAAGACTTTTGGAAGATCAAAATGTTAACAAAGCAGAATTTAACTATAAAGCCGTCAAGGGATTGACAGTTAAACCAAATGAACAAACCCAAAAATATGCGAGGATTGCAAATTCAAATGGAAATGTTCTTGCTTTGGGACAGGATATAGAAGGTAAACCGGTTAAAATTTCGACTGAAGAACACCCTTTAACATCTTCATTCTCATTTGATTCAGATAAATCTGAATTAAGGCAATTATCACTCACTTATGCTCGACAGTTTCTAGATTCAATAATCAGAAAAAATATTTAAAATGAATGCTAAGGAAATACTTACAAAGTCATTTAAAATTTATGGTGGTTGTTCTGCAATATTGAATTCGAAATATTTGAAAGTTGCTATAGTGATAACAATACTTTGTTGGCGACTTTGGACACAGCCTGGATATTGGGAGTTACCGATAAGTATAATGCCAAATATTATTGGTTTTACTTTAGCCGGTTTTGCAATTTTACTTGCCTTTGGGGATACAAAATTTTTTTCGCTCATCTCTTTTAAAGAAAATGACGAACACTCACCTTTTTTTAAATTTGCTACGACATTTATAATTTTTATCATAACTCAAACAACTGCTTTGCTTTATGCGATTATTATGAAAAGTTGGTTCGATAATCCCATCATGATTTATAATATCGGGCTTACAACAGGTTCTATTCTCAGAGTAATTCAAATATTACTTCAGGGTTTCGGTTTTATTGTTTTTATTTATTCCATGTTTTTAGTTATAGCAGCTGCAGTTGAAGTCTTTAGAATTGTTAACTGGCTTGAAATCTATCATACTTCCCAACATAATAAAGAGAAAGATTCTAA
Source organism: Bacteroidota bacterium (assembly GCA_021812745.1). The sequence continues at coordinate 2,000 of JAKAMS010000093.1, forward strand.
AAAAAAGAGTAGCGTTTAATAAAAAACTCAAATGAATTGGAGAAGCAATGGAGAATTATAAAAGTGTCAAAAACATAGCCTTATACGATTCTTTTATCCTCATAAAAAATACTTATAATCATGAGAATGGACAAAAATGGAATTATGAACATCCATTCCATACAACTGATCTTGGAGTTTGGGAAATTGAGGGTTCTGATATTTCTAATATATTATCCCATATGAATATAGAGCCCCTTTCTAGTATGAAAATGGAAAGAGAAAAATATCCCATCTTTAAAGGTTGCAGAGTCTTTGGTGAAGATTACGGAAAGGATTATAAGATTATTAATGTATCAGCAAAAATTGAAGCGCCATTTCTTTTATCGATTAAAATATTAATGCACTATAATAAAAAGAAAGAAATCCTTGATATTTCGTATTGTGGAAAATTTTCAATTGAATGGCAAAGTGAAAAAGTAGAGAAAAAAGTCAGTAAAAAGCTAAAGTGAAAGATATTTTAGCCACGTCTCAAAAAGTCGGATTTAAAGTCCGACTGGGGCATTTCGGTAAATTCTCAAACCAAATGGAAATAATTCTCATTCTTCGTGGCGCGTTATACTATTTCCATGAAGCAGATGGGGAAATAAAATTTATCAGTTTCCTGCCGATGATATAATTATCTTGAATTCCACGAAACATTTCGGAACCGGGTCCGTAACTAAAAATACCAACTAAATTTGCTGTGTGAAGTTTTGTAGCCCACACAACATCAAGTTCTTCGCTCTCTTTATTCTTTCCCGAGATTCCAAGACTTCCGGTATCGTGATCAGCAAGGACAATTACTAATGTGTTCTTGTCTTTTTCAGCAAACTTCAATGCGGCTTCTACGGCAGAATTAAAATCTCTCAATTCACCAAAAAGATAATCTTTATCATTTTGATCTGCCGCCCAATCCATTTGAGAACCTTCAACCATCAGAAAGAATCCATTTTTATTTTTACTTAAATGCTCAATAGCTTTCTCTGTAAGAAATCCTAGCGAGTAATCTCTCTCTTTAGCGTGGGGAAGTGCTAAGCTGCCGAAGAGACCAAAAATTTTTTTTGACGGAAGTTTCTCTTTCAGCAAACCTGGATTAGAAATGTATTCATATCCGGCTGATTTCATAGAATCAATCAGATTTTTTTTATCATTCCGTTTTCCGCCTTGATCTTTTGGAAGGAAAAAATCTGTTCCGGCGCCAAGTAGAACGTCAACACCGCATTTTACAATCTGATCTGCAATTCCAAACTCTTCTTTTCTTGTTCCGTTATGAGAGATAAAAGCTGCGGGAGTAGCATTGGTAATGGAACTTGTTGCAATAATTCCCGTTGCAATTTTTTTCTTCTTTGCAATTTCAGTTATGGTTTCTAAAACTTTTCCATTCTCATCAATGCTGATCATTCCGTTTTTTGTTCTATATCCGGTAGCGTAAGCAGTAGCTCCGGCGGCGGAGTCAGTAATCAACTTATCGGCAGAGCAGGTATTTACAAGACCAATTGAAAGAAATTTTTTGAATTGGTCATTCTGCATTGATATAGCAGAAACAGAAACCTGAGAAAGTCCCATACCATCGCCAATCAAGAGGATTATATTTTTAGGTTTGTTATTGTTCTTAGAATAAAAAACGGTTGCAGTCAATAACACTGCAACCGTTGCGTAGTAAAATATTTTCTTAATCAAAAAAAACTCCGCAATTAGTCTATGTAAGTCATCCAATTATGTTTGTCTTCAACTCTTCCGTACTGAATACCGGCTAGTTCTTCGTATAATTTTGTGCCTAGTTCGCCGGCTTCAGTTTCGCTGAATTGGAGAAGTTGATCATTAAACTTCAGTTTACTAACCGATGAAATTACAGCTGCGGTTCCAGTTCCAAACATTTCGATTAAGTCGCCTGTTTTGTAGGCATTAATAACTTCTTGCAGGCTAATCATTCGTTCTGTAGCGTTATAACCCCAATCTTTCAAAATCTGAAGTACGGACATTCTTGTAATACCCGGAAGAATGGAACCGGTTAACATAGGAGTAGTAACTTCATTTTTGAAACGAACAAAAATATTCATTGCACCAACTTCTTCAAGATACTTTTGTTCAATTGCATCAAGCCAAAGAACCTGAGAGTATCCTTCTTTTTTTGCTTCATGCTGACCCATCAGACTAGCCGCATAATTACCGGCTGTTTTTGCTTCACCAATTCCTTTACGAACTGCCCGTGCATATTTATCCGTTGCATAAATAGGTACAGGTTTAAAACCTTCCGGATAATATGGACCAACAGGACTGAGCATAATTATCAGTTTAAAATTTACGGCACTTCTAACACCAAGTAAAGGTTCTGAAGCGAACATAACCGGACGGATGTAGAGCGAATGTCCCGGTCGGGTTGGAATCCAATCCTTATCAATTCTAACTAACTCTAGCATAGCTTTGAGAAGAAAATCAGGATCAATTTCCGGAATACACATTCTTTTTGCAGAACGATTTAATCGTTCAACATTTTTTTCGGGACGGAAAAGAGCTACTCTGCCGCTATCTTGTTTGTAAGCTTTTAATCCTTCAAAAATTGATTGACCGTAATGAAAAACCATAGCTGCTGGACTGAGATTAATATTTTCGAAATTTTTAATTGTAGGATTATACCAACCGCCTAATTCTTCATCATAGTCAACTTCAAAAATATGGTCAGTGTAAATTTTTCCGAAGACTAACTTTTCAGGTAAAATTACTTTCGTTTCTCTTTCAATAATATCAATATTTAGATCGTTCATATTACTCACCATTCCTTCTGTTTTTATTGAATGGAACTAATTAAAATAAAAAACCCGGTCAAGATAAAACCGGGTTATACTGAAAACCAGAAATTGTAATCACGAGAATACCCAGAATAATATCTTTAACAACAAAATTTCTTTGCATTTATTTTCTTTTCAGTTATTTCTGTAGAAAAAATATATAAAATTACTGATAATTGCCAAGACGAAGAATTTGTATCCTGCTGTAAATTTACGTCAGAATTTCTCATTGTAAAAAAATATGCTTAAAGATCCTCAATAATTCTTCTTTTACGAATCTGCCAATATCCGATTTCAAAATTGAAACAACTTTCTTAGTTTACATATAGAATAAAAGAATAAATTATGATTTCCCTTATCCTACAAAAAATTGGCAAAAAGACAATTGATTTTTTCCAAGAGTTTGGACAAGTAGTCCGGCTCTTTTTAGAAATAATTAAATCAGTACCCTCTCTGTATAAAAGTAGGCGAAACTTTTATTTTCAAATGGAACACATCGGGGTAAATTCTATTCCGCTCGTTTTGATTATAGCAACATTTACCGGCGCAGTTGCTGCATGGCAGGCAGCATATCAATTAAAAGGAATAGCTCCTTTATCATTTCTAGGCAGTGCAACAAGCAGATCCATCATTACAGAATTGGGACCGGTGCTAACAGCAATTGTAATTGCCGGGCGTATTGGAGCTTCAATTGCCGCCGAACTTGGCTCTATGAAAGTTACTGAACAAATTGATGCGCTCGAAACCATGGGAATTAGTCCGGTTGCTTACTTAGCTACGCCACGTTTTATAGCATCTCTAATAATGATACCGATACTTGTGCTTTTCGCAGATGCAATTTCTATAATCGGTGCATATTTTATTTCAAATTTTTTCCTAGGTGTTTCATTCAATGTATTTTTTATCTCAGTTAAGCGTTATTTCTTATTTAGTGATTTTATGTTTGGTATTGTAAAGGGGATGCTTTTCGGCGGGGTTACATCTCTACTTGGCTGCCATATTGGTTTTAGAACCGAAGGCGGTGCTGAAGGAGTTGGTCTATCAACTATAAGGTCATTTGTCCTAAGTTCTGCAATGATTTTAATTCTTGATTATGTCTTGTGGACATTGATTTTCTGATTCTTTACTTCACACAATAGATTTTAAAAAATATCAAAGAAAATAAATTGTGATTAGTTACAACTTTATCAAACGAACGATTGATACCGGACTTTCACTTCTTCTCATAATTCTAACATTGCCGTTGCAAATACTCATAGCATTGGTTCTTTTAATTATCATAAAAGAAAATCCAATATTTTTTCAAAAAAGGGGGTTAACATTAGATACATACCGCTTTACAATGATAAAATTCAAAACCATGGTTTCTTCTCAGATAAAAGTGAAACATAGTAGTCAACCGGAAGATATTTTTTTAATCCCGGAATCCGGGGCATACTTAAATATGTTTACCAACTGGTTAAGAAAAAGCGGTTTGGATGAATTACCTCAGATATACAATATTCTTGTAGGAGAAATGAGTTTTATAGGTCCCCGTCCCTTGATGGTTCAAGATCTTGAAATTTTAAAAGATAAATCTTCCATACACTATAAGAAGCGGAAAACTATAACTTCTAAACCGGGCATTACGGGAATTTGGCAAATTATAGGTGACCGCTCTCTCGGTGCTGAAAATTTAGTTAGTCTTGACGTATTTTATGAGCAGAAAAAATCTTTAGGATTAGATATAATAATTTTTTTATCAACAATTCCAATTATTCTTTTTGCAAGAAATTCTGATGAATTTATCCCTCGCAATGATTATATCAGCAGAGTATTTGCCCGTTCTCTGGAATATTTTAATTTTGTTTCCTCAAAAGAGTTACTAACTAAAAAACCGTAATAACTTTCTAAGAGATTTTGCACGATTTTCTGTCCTGGTGTGCTTTTACACATGTAAATCTTTATTCCAAGTAATTTTAGAAAAGATTTTTTCTCTTGCGTAAGAGTCTTATAGCGTTTAATTTGTAACAAGAATAAGGGTTAATCATCTGTAGATGATAATCACAAACATTTATTCAAAAAATATTTCTTTCCAACTATTCTCTTATTTCAAGCCCCCTCATCGGCAGATCATATTCGCAATAAATTTTTTCATTACACATTTCACTTATCAAATCACATATTCACAAATCAATCATCGAGGCAGTTATGTCAGAGTTCGTTAAAAGTCTTATGGCTCAAGTAAAAGCCAAGAATCCAAATGAACCGGAATTTCATCAAGCAGTTTTTGAAGTTTCATCTTCCTTAGCTTTAGTTCTCGAGAAACATCCTGAATACCGCAAAGAAAAAATTCTGGAAAGAATCATTGAACCGGAACGCGTAATTTTATTCAGGGTTCCGTGGGTTGATGATCAGGGCGAAGTGCAAATTAACCGCGGTTTTAGAATTGAAATGAATAGCGCAATTGGTCCTTACAAAGGAGGATTACGTTTTCACCCCTCAGTCAATCTGGGCATCTTAAAATTTTTGGCTTTCGAACAAGTATTTAAAAATAGCTTAACAACGCTTCCAATGGGAGGCGGTAAAGGCGGCTCCGATTTTGATCCTAAAGGAAAGAGCGATGGCGAAGTAATGCGCTTTTGTCAGAGTTTTATGAACGAACTGTTTCGGCATATTGGATCCAACACAGATGTTCCGGCAGGCGATATAGGTGTAGGCGGAAGAGAAATTGGCTTCTTGTTCGGTCAATATAAAAAATTGCGTAATGAATTTACCGGTGTTCTTACGGGTAAAGGATTAAACTGGGGCGGTTCATTAATTCGTCCGGAAGCAACCGGTTACGGCGCTGTTTATTTTGCGGCTGAAATGTTAAGCACGCGTAATCAAACTTTAGAAGGGAAGAAATGTTTGGTCTCCGGAAGCGGTAACGTTGCTCAATATACAGTTGAGAAAATTTTACAACTTGGCGGAAAAGTCTTAACACTTTCGGATTCTAACGGCTACATTTACGATGAAGCCGGTATAGATTTTGAAAAATTAAAATTTGTTATGGAATTGAAAAATGTACGCCGCGGCAGAATGAAAGAATACACAGATAAATTCAAAGGTTCTGTTTATACACAAATTAATGCAAGCGGAGATTTCAATCCATTGTGGAACCATAAAGCCGATTGTGCATTTCCATCTGCAACACAAAACGAAATCAACGGTAAAGATGCCGCCAATCTTTTAAAGAACGGAGTTTATGTTGTTAGTGAAGGCGCAAACATGCCTTCAAGCATAGAAGCAATAGATCAATTTGTAGCGGCAAAAATTCTTTATGGACCGGGTAAAGCAGCAAATGCCGGCGGCGTTGCAACTTCCGGTTTAGAAATGGCGCAGAATAGTATGCGTTACGGCTGGACACGCGAAGAAGTTGATAATAGACTGCACATGATTATGAAGAGCATTCATAAAACATGTGTTGATACGGCGGAAAAATACGGCACTCCGTTTAACTATGTTAATGGCGCGAACATCGGTGGATTTGTAAAAGTTGCCGATGCGATGTTAGATCAAGGAATTGTATAAATATTTTATTTTAACCACGCTCTTTTTACAATAGAGCGTGGTTTTTTATTTTTGTAGCATGACTTCTTATAATGTATATTATAGGAAAGTCCTCAATTTCAACAACTTACAAATTCAACCAACAAACTAGATTTTGCTAATCCCTTAATGCAATTCATTTATGGCGATTCACTATCTTTTCGAAACCATTAAAATTTTTGATGCATTATAATGGCTATTCTACAAATTATATAAGATAAGTTTTTATTGGTCTA
>JAKAMS010000094.1 GCA_021812745.1 Bacteroidota bacterium
TAAAAATTCCTTTTTCACTTCCTGTATCTTTGTTGAGAATGGCGATGGTTAAATCTTTATAAATGGCGCGCAATGTGCCGGTTGCATGCCCCCAACTAACATTAATATTGAACGATGCAGACTGAAGAGTCCCGGATTTAATGCGATGATGTTCACCCGGTTCAATGAATTCATTTAGTTTTGTCACATCCATCTTGCTGAGTGAACCGGAATAATGTAAAGAAAAGTTCTTTGAAGCGAGAGGAATTTCCATAAACAGTTTCATTGTACCGGAGTTCATAAAAACACCCTTTGCACGAACGACTGCAGTGTCTTGGTAATCCGTATGATTCGCAATTCCACTTACCGAAACATTGACTTTATTAAATGTAATTACTCCAGGCTTCCCTCTCACAGCAAACCTCTCGGAATATTTTAGTTGACCATTAAAAATATTCAGGCTATCAATTTTAATTATCTCCTTCAGCGAAGAGATAGCTTCGTTCGGCATCTGTGGGTTGGAAGAGTTATTGTCGTATGGCTTATCCATGTTGACCAAAATATCAGCAAACATATTATGTATATTAATGTTTTTGGCTTTATAGATTTTTCCTTGAAGCATAGCGAAATAATCCAAACCAATTATCTTTATTTGAGGAATATCAAAACGGAATCTGGTTTGTCTGAATTTACTTTTGGCAAAGAATTGCTCATCATCAATTAATGAATAATACTTTATTGAATCCGCAGTCATTTCAGAATCAGGCACCGATATATGCAATGTTTTAAAACGAATTCCATTCTGAGACTTATGAAAATTAAGAACAATTTTTTCTGCATTTATTATCGCACTCGAAGCAACATCAAGAGTAGAATCTTTTTGCAAAAGAATTTTTAGCCAGCTTATTCCGCCAACGGAAAATGAAGCAATGTTGCAAGTAAATGTAGAGTCGTTAGTTTTCAGAGTTATAGAATCGCACCCTAAACGATTCTTCCAAACATTATAATGCATATCGCCAAGTTTAATTGAATATGCCGGATAAGCTTCTGTAAAAGTTTTAGTAATGCGGTCTTTTAAAAATGCATTAATAAAAGGATCCGGGTAGAGAATGAATATCAAGGCACAGATTAGTATAATACTTCCAATAATAATTCCCGTATACTTCGCAATTTTCTTCAGCGATTGTTCTCCCCACTTGAATGATTCTTTTTTAATCTGTGGTGTCTGTATCATTGTTTTTTCTTCTTCGTCATTGGTTTAGAAATTTCATCGGATTTTTCTGATCCGAGCAACACAGCTATCCATTGAGTGCTTTCACTACTTTCAAATGCAAACTTGAGCGTCATTGTTAACGGTATGCAAAGAATGGCACCGACAACACCGAGCAGGCTTCCCCAAAAAATCAGCGATAGAAAGACGACCAACGTAGAGAGTCCGAATTTCCTTCCCATAAGCCGCGGTTCAATTACATTGCCAATTATGAATCCAACGAGAACATTACCGACAATTACTAAAAGCGCGCTGCCCATTCCGAGTTGAACAAGTGCAAGAAGTGCAGCAGGGATTGCGGCGATAACTGAACCGATATTTGGTATATAATGGAGAATGAATGCTAGGAATCCCCATAGAACCGGAAATTGCACGCCAAGTATCTGCATCCATATTGCAATTAAGATTCCGGCAACTAAGTTGATTATAGTTTTTATGACCATGTAGCGTTTCATATCAACTACAAATTTTGTGAATCGTGGAAATGCCTGCTTAGGATCACCGAGTATGGTTCTAAGTTTTACCGGAAAACTTGATACTTCAAGCAAAATAAAGGTTACTGTAAGAAGGATCAGAACAAGATCGGAAAGTAGAGAACTTAATCCCGATAATAAGCCGGCAGTGAGTTTCATGATCGCTTCCGGGTTAACGTATTCTAGAAAAAATTTTTCCTTGACTACAAAACCTTTGCTCGTCAACAGTACACTAAGTTCTTTAACTTGTTCTCTAATGCGTGATTGCAATAAAGGCAGTTCGTCTGAAAAGCCGCTAATGGATGTGCCTATTTGTGCACCAATCAGAATTAGAATAATTATCATACCGGCCATAACAATCAAAACAGCAAACCCGGATGGAATACGTTTTTCTCTTAACCAAAGAACCGCCGGCGCTCCAAGTAATGCAAAAAAAACAGAGACAAGAAACAGTATAACGACTGATTGTGCAAGATTAATTCCGGCAATAATTATTACCAATGCGGCTGCGCTTACAAGTATGTGCATTCCGCTCAAAGAATTACTTCGCTCAGTCATATATTTATCTGATTATATTTTTTTTAGTTTCAAATCTGAAATCATTGCTACTGCCGAAACAAAATAAATTATTACAAACCAATCTAGATACGCCGGGAGAAATAAATATCCGAGGAACGCAATGGTAGATACTCCAGATGCAGCTAGTACAGTCGGGATACCTGTGAAACCCTTTTGTTTATATGCAGTGAAATACGCTAATCTAATTGACGCTGCGCCAACATTTAAAAATCCGGCAATGAGCATAGCGGGACCTGTTATACCAATAAACCAACCAAATACAACAGATGAAGCCACAGCCATAAAATCTGTAAAACTATCTAAGTAAACACCCAGCGCTCCACCGCCAATTGCCCTAGCCAACTTTCCGTCAAAATAATCCAGAAGGAATTGCAGAAGGATGAGCATGTATGCTATTATTAATAATCCCTTGAAAGAAAAATAAACCGAAAGTGAAACACTGAGCAGACCAAGAAGTGTAAGCACGTCCGGTAAACGAAGAGTGCGGAGTTGTTTAAATAACATTGTTATGCTTCCTTATGATCAGTTGCTATACTGAATGTTTTTTTTAATATCGATTTTGTCTTTAAAAAAATTATTTATAACAGATTGTTAGAGTACGCGCCGACCGCTAATTACTCTTATTAGAATCATTATAATCGCAATTACCAGAAGAATGTGAATAACACCACCCATTGTATAAGAAGTGAGAAATCCAAGTAACCACAGTATTATTAAAATTACAGCGATAGTGTATAACATGATAATTAACCTTTCTATTAGTTAACAATAATTTTCTTCTTTAGTTTTAACTGACTCTTTCATTCATAATAACACACATTAATCCATGCGTCAAGCAATTGATATGGTTTCCATTTTTATTTTTTATAATCTTTTGATTTGGGTTTAGATGGTGGATCAACACTATTTTTCTTCGGCGGATTAATAGTTCGTACTTTCTGTGGCCGATCAGTACTATTATTGTTTTTTGGTTCTATTGTCTTCGGCTTTAATGGTTGAACTATTTTGTTTTCTTTTTTGGGAGGATCTAACCTCGGCGCTTGATATACATTACTTTTAGTGTCAATCTTATTTACCGGATTCACAGCAGGTCGTTGTCCTTGAATTATATTGTTATTCGGTGAATTTGTATTCCGTTGCTGAGGAGAATTCTCTCTGCGATTAATTTTATTTGGAGTATTCACAACAGGTTGTTGTGCTTTTCTTGTTTTGCTGATTGGCAGTTGTAAATTCCGCGGTTGCTTTACGGCATCTCTTTCCGATACCCGTTTCACATCTTTGAATTTTGTTACTTCAGTTGGCGCGGGTTTATGTCCTCTATTATTTTTCTCTACCACCGGTCTGTATATTAGTAACTGATCATTGCCAATACTTTGGCCCGGTTTATCTCTTTCATGAACGGCAATCGGTTTAATTGTGCTGCCGATAATTTTCTGAACATCTTCTCTTCCTGGTCCGGCTATATATGTTGTATGCCTTTTATTATCATAGTAAGTTTTATTAATCACTGTTGAATTATTGATGATATTAAAATTGTTTTTCCGATCAATATAATGCCGACCAATGTCATGCCTTTCAATATCTCTGTCTCGTACGAATATCCAACGATCATTAGGCACATTATTATAGTTACCAAATGAGATACTTATAGAAATACCGGGTCTCATTGGCGTCCAGCCATAATATCCTTGTGATCTTCTCCATGTAACCCATGATGGACCCCATTCATTATCCGGAACCCAGAACCAACCATAAGAACCATTATAATCCCATCTACCATAATGGAAAGTAGCCCATCCCCAGTCATATTCCGATGCCCACATCCAGCCGTAATCAGTAAGAACCCAATAGCCATTAGTTAAATATGGAGTAAAGTCCGGACCAGCTGTTGGAATCCACACATATCCATAATTATAATCTTCAATCCATTGACCATACGGACTCAATTGATCATAGAACTCTTGAAAATTCACATCATTTTGCTGAGCTGAGATCTGCACGGGAAATATTACTGATACAAGGTTTAATAAAACTCCTAGTGCAAAAATTCTTATTAAAAACATTGCATTTAGCTTTTTCACAGTGATTCTCCTGAAAATTAAATTTGCAAGTCATTCATGTATTTGATTAATGTCTTTAAATAAAAGATATGCTTGCTATTTGTAGTATACAATCGAGCGAAAGGATGAAAAAGGGATTAGATCTATACTATGTGCTTATAAAGACTCTTATTAGAATAAGCCAAAATAAATACGAATAATATATGAGGGGAGAAGGTTTTAATTATTTTCCCATACTTAATTAATCTATTGTAGAAAACATCCGATAATTTTTTTTGATAAAATTTATGGTTTTAGAAGAAATTCAACTGCCTCTCTAAGTACTTTATTTTGGACCGGTTTTGTTATAAAAAGATCGGAGCCGGATTCTATTGCTGTTTGCCGCATTTTAGGTTGCGCATGTGCGGTTAGACAAAGAATGGGAGTGTTATTAAACTTAGGAACTTTTTTAATCTCTTTCGTTAACTCTAAGCCATTCTTTGTTCCTTTTAGAGATATGTCCATTATTATTATATCGAAATCATTATTGCTGAATTTTTCATAAAATTCTTCAGATGATTCGCAAAAAAATATTTCAAACTCAGATCGAAAAATCCTTTTCATTACCTTTACAGACAAATCATCGTCTTCTACAACTAACATTTTTCTCATATGAATTTCCTAAAATTTTGGAGCTGGAATAATTTTGTAATTCTAATTACGCTTGGTCGTTTCAAAAAGTGATTTGAGATAACTTATTACTCATGTTCACATTCTTTCTTTTGCTCATAATCTTATTCTAACTCCCGAATATCACTCTAAAAGTTGATCCCGAATTCTTTTTGCTTTCGACTTCTAGAATCACGTTGTTTACTTCACAATATTTTTTTACAAGTGTTAATCCAAGCCCGTTGCCATCAAAAGACCTTATAAATCCTTGATCTTCTTGAACGAACGGCTCAAACATTTTCGGAAGAAATTCCGTACTTAATCCAATTCCGGTATCTTTAACTTCCACCACAATATTACCAGTTTTATTCTTCTCTAAAAGTATTTCTACTTTTCCTTTTATAGTGAACTTAATTGCGTTATCAATCAAATTCGAAAAGATTTGTGTTATGCTGTACTGATCTGCTATTACAATCGTATTTTTTTCTTTACAGGAATATATTATCTCCAATCCTTTCTGTTTGGCAGAAAGCAGATGGTCTTGATACAATTTTTGAAGTATATCTGAATTGAGATCGATTTTTACAAATTGTGGCTTATATCCACTAGTCTGTAATTCTGATGCGTTAAGAATTAAATCAACAGTTCTGATAATTCTTTTTGAAGCTAGATTAATACTTTCAAAACAGTCGCGTATCTCGGGGTCCATTGTTTCACTAAATGACTCATTAAGGTAATCAACATTTCCTAGCATTATATTTATTGGTGTTCTGATTTCATGAGACATTTGAGATAGAAATTCCGTTTTTAGTTTATCGGATTGTTCTGCTCTCTCTTTTGCTTCAATTAATTCTTTCTCGACTCTTTTATTCTCTGTAACATCTTGATTAATACCATATATTTTGTATGTACGTCCAGAAGAATCTTTCAAAGCTTTAAATTGAACACTTACATTTGCTATTTCCCCATCGTCGCGAAATACTCTTGCCTCACCCTTTCCTAAATAATTTGGATCCGGTGAACTTACTGCTGCTTGCAAAGCATAAGCTACCAGGCTTGCATCGTCGGGATACACAAGTCTCCTTGCAAATTCTTCAGCGCTCATAATATTTCCACCTTGTTTTTGGGCAGATGAACCATGAATGAGCCTGTAATACTGATTATTAAATGTAAATTGATCTGAATCAACATCATATTCCCAATAACCAAGTCTTGCGATTTCTGTAGCAGATGATAAATTGGTTTCCATCTTTTTTTTCTCGGTTATATCGGTTGCAACTCCAATTAGTCCCAAAGGTTTGCTGTTATTATCATTTATAACTGTCGTAGAAAGATTAATTAAGAATTCACTTCCATTTTTTCTTTTGTTCCACAATTCACCTTGCCATCCCCCAAATATTGTGCTTGGAAGAATTTTATTAACTAATTCAGGTGGATTTTTTGATGAACGCACTATGCTCATATTTTTTCCAACCAATTCATTTTCATTATAGCCGTAAGTTTTCAAGAATGATTCGTTAACAAATATAATTTTATCTTCCATATCAGTAATACTGACACATTCGTTAATGCTTCTTAACGAGTGAGCTAGCATTATAATTTCTTCTTCGGCACGTTTTTGTTCAGTAATGTCAATTATTTGAGTAATAAAGAATTGAGACTTCTGATTGACATTTCGAACTAATGATGTAGAGACATAAGCCCAAATTATCTGTTTATCTTTTCTTATATATCGTTTTTCAAATGATGTACTATCAATTTCACCATCTACCATTTTTTTAAATTGAGAGGAACCAATCGATATATCATCAGGGTAAGTGATATCTGTGAACGTGAAATTCTTTAATTCATCTTCATCGTAACCAATCATTTTTTTAAAAGCATTATTAATTCTTAGAAATTTCCCATCGGTTCCAACAATGCAAATACCTGCAGCGGCAAAATCAAATGAATGCCGGAATAGTTCTTCGCTCTCTTTCAAAGATTCTTCTACACGTTTACGCTCGGTTACATCTTCAATAATTGCAATATGATATTGCGGTTTATGGCTATTATCATAAACGACCGCAACAGATATATTAGCCCAAACAATATGTCCGTCTTTAGCTATGTAACGCTTTTCAATTGTTTTCTCATCCAGCCATTTCCCAGAATAAATACTTGACTGCTTCTTAAGACTTTTTTCAATATCGTCAGGATGAGTAAAATCAACAAAGAACATTGATCTAAATTCGTCATCATTGTAACCAAGCATATTCTGAATTGCGCTGTTGCTTAATTGTATCTTTCCATCGGTGCCCAATATTAACATCCCAACGGAAGAGTTTTCAAAAATTGAACGGAAGCGTTTTTCGCTCTCCACGAGAGCTTCCTCAGCTTGTTTGCGTCCGGTTATATCTCTAACAATCATACTTGTGCGTTCATGACCTTCCCGGGTTTTGAAAACAGCTGATGAAATCTCAACCGGAAAGTGTGTTCCATCTTTACGTATCATCGTTAATTCGCCGTGTGCATATCCATTCAATTTCCTTTCAGACAACAGAATATTTAATTGGGGATCCATATTATCCACTACACCGGATTGACCCAATTTGATAAGTTCCTCTTCCGAATATCCAAATATTTTGCAAGCTGCCGGATTGGCAGATAATATTTGTCCATCCGGAATTGTTAACATTATTGCATCCATGCTGTTCTCAAAAAATGATCTGTATCTTTCTTCACTTTCCCGCAATAATCCATCATCATGTTTACGGTTGGTAATATCCTGCGCAATAGTTGCAACAATATGTTTTCCTTCTTTATCAAAAATATTTGCCGGATTCCATAGAACTGTCTTGAGAACATTATCTTTTGTAAGGATTTCTACTTCAATTAGTTCCGGTCTTTCATCGTTTTGAAGTGTATTTTTAATTAGATCAAGTGTCAAATCAACTTTTTCTTTTGGGAAAAGGATGTCAATTTTTTTATCTATTACCTCGATCGAAACATAACCGCTCAATTTTTCGAAGGCATTATTTATATGCATTATTACCCAGGAAGCATCCCAGACAATAATTGGTGCGTATGCATGATTAAACAGAATGTCAAGATATTCGTTAGTAACACGGCTAGTTTCACTATCCGATTCTTCTACAAGTTTTCGATCGGTAATATCCTCAATAGCTAACAGAATTATATTCTCTTTTCCGAATCCTCTTTCAATTTGCCGCGCATTTAAAAGCATGATGCGTTTACCGATTGAAGAAAAGTCGTGTTTAACTTCATAGTTCTCGAATGATGTTTTTTCGGGAAGGATTGTCTCCAGCAATTCTCTCAATTTAGGAATATCCCATTGATGATTTCCCAGATCATAAATGAGTGTTCCAATTGTTTCATTTGATGTTACTTTGAAGACAATGAAGCTCCCCGACGCAAGCGTCGGGGTATCTAAACTGCAAACAAATCTAATTGTGTTCTATATATTTGTTTATAGTCATTGCCTTGTTTCTGAACATATTCTTTAATTACTTTTTCATTCCCA
>JAKAMS010000095.1 GCA_021812745.1 Bacteroidota bacterium
GATGTTCCTTGATATGAGGAAAATCAATCTATATATTTGCATTGGAAACCATTTGAATAACTGTACTGTTTACTCATAAAGAATAATAAAGGAAAAGATATGGAAGGAAATTTTTCGGAACGGGTGCAGGAAGTAATCAGATTAAGCCGTGAAGAAGCTTTGAGACTTGGTCATGATTACATAGGAACTGAACATTTACTGCTTGGTATTATAAGAGAAGGGCAGGGCGTTGCCGTTCGCATTTTACGTAACCTTGATGTTGATCTTGTAAAGCTTAAAAAAGCAATTGAAGATACAGTTAGAACTTCGGGCGGAACTTTAACAATTGGAAACATTCCGCTTACTAAACAAGCCGAAAAAGTTTTAAAAATAACTCAGATTGAATCTAAAATTTACAAATCGGATGTTATTGGAACTGAGCATATACTGCTTTCACTATTGAGAGACGAAGATAACATTGCAACGCAAATACTTCATCAATTTAATTTGACATACGATAATGCAAGGGCAGAGTTAAATAATATTCTCAGCAGTAAAGATCCTTCTAAAACTGTTGCTGCACCGCCTCAGTTTGCAACCGGGAAAAAAACGGAAAAAACTAAAACCCCAGTGTTAGATAATTTTGGACGTGATTTAACAAAATTAGCTATTGAAGATAAACTTGATCCGGTAATTGGAAGAGAAAAAGAGATTGAACGTGTTGCACAAGTTCTAAGCCGTAGAAAGAAAAACAATCCTGTGCTTATTGGCGAACCTGGAGTTGGAAAAACCGCTATTGCGGAAGGTTTGGCGCTAAGAATTATTCAGAAGAAAGTTCCTCGTATTTTACAGGAAAAGAGAGTTGTAACACTTGATTTAGCAGGTTTAGTTGCCGGAACAAAATACCGCGGACAATTTGAAGAGCGGATGAAAGCTTTAATGACCGAACTTGAAAAAGCTGATGATGTAATTTTATTTATTGATGAATTACATACAATAGTCGGTGCCGGAGGCGCTTCCGGTTCTCTGGACGCTTCAAATATGTTTAAACCGGCTCTTGCACGAGGTGATATACAATGTATCGGCGCTACTACATTAGATGAGTACAGGAAATATATTGAAACCGACGGCGCACTCGACCGCAGATTCCAAAAAGTTATGGTTGAACCGCCTTCTGTTGATCAGACAATACAGATTCTCGAGCATATCAAATTCAAATATGAAGAGCATCATCATGTTCGCTATTCTAAAGAAGCTATCGAAATTGCGGTTCGTTTAAGCGAAAGATATATAACAGACCGTCATTTGCCGGATAAAGCAATAGATGTTCTGGATGAAGCCGGCTCGCGAGTTCACATGGGTAACTTCACAGTTTCTGAAGAAGTATTGAGACTGGAAGAAGAAGTAGAGAAAATTAAACAACTCAAGATTCAGGTTGTTAAACAACAGGATTATGAAGAAGCAGCTAGATTGCGCGACAAAGAGAGAACTCTTCAGTCCGATCTTGAAATTGCTAAACGTGAATGGGACACTAAAACCAAAGATATTATTTACGATGTTAGCGAAGACGATATGGCTACGGTTGTCTCTATGATGACTGGAATTCCGGTTACAAGAGTTGTTCAAGCTGAATCTGATAAGTTGATGAAGATGGAAAATGCTCTTAAAGGTAGAATAGTAGGACAAGACGAAGCGGTTTCTAGACTTACTAAAGCAATTAGAAGAACCCGTGCCGGATTGAAAAGACCTTCAAAACCTATTGGAACTTTTATCTTTCTCGGACCAACGGGAGTTGGTAAAACAGAATTAGCAAAAGAACTTGCACGATACTTATTTGATTCTGAAGAAGCTTTAATTAGAATTGATATGAGCGAGTATATGGAAAAGTTTGCCGTATCACGCTTAGTAGGAGCTCCTCCAGGATATGTTGGCTACGATGAAGGCGGACAACTGACGGAACGAGTTAGAAGAAAACCATATTCTGTTGTTCTTTTTGATGAAATTGAAAAAGCTCATCCGGATGTGTTTAACATTCTTCTTCAAGTTCTTGATGATGGAACTCTTACCGATAGTCTCGGTCGTAAAGTTGATTTTAAGAATACAATTATTATTATGACATCGAACGTTGGTACTAGAGATATTAGAACTACAGGCGGATTTGGATTTGGCGGTGAATCGGAAGCTGATCAATATTCTCATCTTAAAAATACTGTTGAAGACGCCATGAAAAAACTCTTCAATCCGGAATTTGTTAACCGTCTTGATGAAACTATTGTTTTCAGAAGCTTGGATAAGGAAGATATTAAGCAGATAATTTCAATTGAGATGAAAGACTTAATCAAAAATATCAGCGATAATAAGATGAGCATTGAACTTCATAAATCTGCTAATGAATTTTTAGCTGATAAAGGATTTGATCCGAAATTCGGAGCAAGACCGTTGAAACGTGCAATTCAAAAGTATGTTGAAGACCCGCTTGCTGAAGAACTTCTTCTTAATAATTTCAAAGAAGGAGATAAAATTGTTGTTAAGCATAAAAAAAATAGCGAAGAACTTTACTTTGTCTCCGGTAAAACTACAGAGCCGGAAGAACAAGATAATCAAGAGAAGGAAACGGTTGAATAAATTTCTAAACGTGATTAAATGAAACTACTTAACACCGAAGAGATAAAAGAAAAATTGGAGTCTTTGAACGGTTGGTTTTATCTTGATGATTCTTTTGTCAAAGAGTTTAAGCTGAAGAGTTTTGCTGATGCAGTTGCTTTTATAGTAAAAGTAGGTTTTGAAGCTGAAAAATTGGAACATCATCCGGATTTGCTCCTTCATTCTTGGAATAAATTAAAAATTACTTTATCAACCCATAGTGAGGGGGGAGTTACCGAAAGCGATTTCGCCCTCGCTCAAATAATTGATACTATCAGACAATGACAACACAAAACATTTTAGAAATTTTTCAGAAGACAAATGCCCTCTTGAACGGGCATTTTTTATTGACCTCGGGGCGGCATAGCAATCAATATTTTCAATGTGCTCTTGTTCTACAATATCCTAGCTACAATGAGATAATTTGCAGTAAGATTGCCGAGCATTTCAAAGACACAGAGATTGATGCGGTAATTTCTCCTGCAATTGGAGGAATCATAGTTGGGCAAGAAGTTGCCCGCCTTCTTGGTAAAAAATCTATTTTTGCAGAAAGAGAAGATAAATCACTAACGCTTCGCCGTGGTTTCAATATTGAAGAAGGGAAAAAATATTTAGTGTGCGAAGATGTAGTAACAACAGGCGGCTCTGTTTTTGAAGTAATGGAAATTGTGAGAGATAACGGCGGGATTGTAGCCGGAGTTGGTTATATTGTTGATAGAAGCAATAATAAAGTACAGTTTGGTGTTCCGCAGTTCAGTACTCTACAACTAGAGGTAGTATCTTACCAGCCGGAAGAATGTCCAATGTGTAAACAAAATATTCCAGCAATAAAGCCCGGTTCAAGAAAAGTCAAACCGTAACATCTTAAGGAATAAATAAATGAGAAAAGTTTTTGCTCTTTTACTCTGTTTAGTAATCACTACAAACGCGCAAATTAAATTTGATGATTACTTCGTTGATCAAACACTTCGTTTCGATTTTTTCCATACTGGAAATAAAACTACAGAAACAATCTCTTTCGATAAGTTAGTTAAAGAAGGACAATGGAGCGGTCCCAAAAAGAATCTGATTGATCCATTTGGATATGGAAATTATTTCTTTAAGGTTTTCGATGTTACTTCAAATAATCTAATCTATTCTAGAGGATTCTCTACACTGTATCAAGAATGGCAAACGACAGAAGAATCAAAGAATACAGTACGCACATTCTCCGGTTCTATAATTATGCCGTTCCCAAAAGAGAAAATCCGTGTAGAGATTTACAGAAGAGACCGGAAAAATAATTTTGTAAAGAAATTTGATTACACCGTTGATCCCAAAAATTATTTTATAGTTGATGAACGAATTAGGCCTTACGATAATTTCAAAGTGCATTACTCCGGTGATCCATCATCCAAACTAGATATTGTATTTATTCCGGAAGGATATACGAAATCTGAAATGGAAAAATTTCATAAAGATTGTGAAAGATTTGCCGGATACTTGTTCGATTATTCACCTTACAAAGAAAATAAAGACAAAATAAATATTTGGGGAATTGAAGCGCCGTCAAACGAATCCGGTACAGATATTCCCGCAAAAAATATTTGGAAACAGACATTGATCAATTCCAGTTTCTATACTTTTGATAGTGAACGTTACTTAATGACTACTGATTATCAAACAGTGCGCGATGTTGCCGCAAATGCCCCTTATGATCAAATTTTCATCATGGTTAACACTTCTAAATATGGCGGCGGAGCTATTTATAATTTCTATTCAATGACTTGCGTTGATAATAAATCCGCTAAGCAAGTTTTTGTTCACGAATTCGCGCATGGACTTGCTGGACTTGCAGACGAGTACGGAAATGACAACACTTATCAAGATATGTATCCGACCGATGTTGAACCATGGGAACCAAACTTAACCACAATGGTTAATTTTGACTGTAAATGGAAAAATTTAATCGAACCCGGAACACCAATTCCGACACCGCCCGAAGATAAATACAAAGACAAAATAGGTGTGTTTGAAGGCGGCGGTTATGTTGCTAAAGGTGTTTACCGACCGACCTTTAACAGTATTATGAATTCATTTACATCTAATGAGTTTAATCAAGTATGTAAAGATGTAATTCAGAAAATCATAAACTATTATTCGGAATAGAAGATAGATGGATCAGAAGAAACTTTACAGAACGATTGAGACTGTATCATCAAGAAAATTTAATTCAGACGAAGCACTTCTTGAAGATATTGTAAAACAGATAATTAATAATGAAGAGATTAAACTTACCGGAGGACGAATCTGGAAATTTAATCCCCGAAAGAAAACATATAATTTATCTTTCCAAACCGGTAAAGTTTCCAAAATTGCCGATGGTTATGCACTTGACATTAAAAATTATCCCTTCTTCGACAGCATATCATTTGAAAGAACAATATTAGCAACTGAGACAGATAAAACACTTATCAAGAAGGGAATTGTCAATTACTCTGCAAGCGGAGTAGGCAGAAAAATTAAAGTAGGCGACAAAAAATATTATGAATATCTGCTTGCGGTCAACAGCGATATGATTGGCGATGATTTGCGCGATACACTCAATATTGTGGCAACTGTTTTAACTTCTAAATTGAATGAGAGGTATCTTCATCAATCAAGAAAAAATCTTATTGCGGATATAGACAAAGCGAGGGAGATTCAAAGAAGTATTCTGCCGGAGCATCAATACCATTTTAATTCTTACGATATTTTTGGCGTAACATTGCCGGCGCAAATTGTCGGCGGAGATTTTTATGACTACTTAAAACTAGGTGATGGAGAAGAGCGGCTTGGCATTTTAATGGGAGATGCAGCATCAAAAGGATTGGGTGCCGCTGCAGAGGCAATGTACATTTCTGGCGCGATGAGAATGGCAAGTACTTTTCAAGTAAAGATTTCTTTAATGATGTCGCGTATGAATCAACTTGTAAATAAAATTTTCAGCGATGATAAATTTGCTTCTCTATTTTACGGAGAGCTTTCCAACGATAAGAAAGGGTTATTCCTTTACGCAAACGCCGGACAAAATCCGCCAATGTTTTATAGAAAAAAGTTTAACGACATTATTCTGTTAGATTCAACCGGACCTTTACTGGGACCGACTCCAAACGCTAAATTTGAAACCGACAGCATCAATTTCCACAAGGGTGATGTTTTAGTAATCTATTCTGACGGTTTAGTTGAAGCAGCGAACGATAAATTTGAATTTTACGGAGAAGAAAAATTGGGGCATATTATTTTGGATAGTGTTAATTTATCGCCCAAAGAAATTGCAGCTTCTATTCTTGAAGACGTCATAAAGTTCAGCACGAATGAAAGTCAATATCAAGATGACAAAACAATTGTTGTTATAAAACGAAACGGATAATATGGATCTCGTTCAAAAAATATTTGATGCAGGTGTCGTTGGTGCCGGCGGAGCCGGATTCCCAACACATATTAAAGCTAAATCTAAAGTTGAATTTGTTCTTGTCAACGGTGCGGAATGTGAACCATTGATCCACAAAGATTTTGAGTTAATGAAAAACTTTGCGCCGGAAATTGTTAAAGCTGTTGAATTGATGACCAAAGAAACTTCTGCAAAGAAATCTTACTTTGGTATCAAAGCAAAAAATGGCGCAGCAATCGAAGCGGTCGAAAAAAATTATTCCAATGGGAAAATTGAAACTTGTCTTCTTGGGGATTTCTATCCAAGCGGCGATGAATATGAATTAGTTTATGCTGCGACAAAGAGATTAATTCCGCCATACGGTTTGCCGCTTGATGTTGGCTGTGTGGTGAACAACGTAGAGACTTTTTATAATATCTCCCGTGCCGTTGAAGACAAGCCAGTTATACAGAAATTTGTTTGTGTAACCGGGTCTGTTAAAAATCCTTCTTCGTTTTTCGTTCCTATCGGAACAAGCTTAAAAGAACTGCTTGATCATGCTGGCGGAGCTACTGTATCAGAGTATGGAGTTTTTGTAAGTGGCATATTGATGGGCAAACTTACTTCCGATTTAACAGAAGTTGTAACAAAAACTACAGCCGGAATTATTGTTCTTCCGGCAGATCATTATCTGGTAAATAGAACTAAGAGACCAATCCAAGACAAAAATAGAATCGGAAAATCAGCATGCGATCAATGCAGTTATTGTACAGAATTTTGTCCTAGATACCTTTTAGGTTATGATGTTCAACCGCATAAAGTAATGAGATCACTTGGATTTACAACAACAGGAAATTCAGTGTGGAATCAATATGCAGATCTTTGTTGTTCGTGCGGATTGTGTTCTCTTTACTCATGTCCGGAAGATTTATATCCGCGCGAAGCTTGCGATCAAGGCAAAGTTGAAAATAAAAAAATAGGATCAAGATACGAACAGCAGAAGCCAGTAAAAGTTCATCCCATCAAAGAAGGAAGAAGAGTTCCGCTGAAACAATTAATGAAGCGGATTGATGTTCTAAAATATGATGCTCATACACCGTTTGTAAATAAATCACCCGATGTTTCGCATGTTAAGATCATGCTGAAACAACACATTGGTGCTGCTGCAAAATCTGTTGTTAAACTCGGTGATAATGTAGTTGAAGGAACCTTGATTGCCGATGTTGAAGAAGGAAAACTCGGCGCAAAAATTCACGCTTCTATTAGCGGAAGAGTAACTCATGTTTCTGATGAGTTTATTAAAATTGCTAAATAAAAAATAGATCATTGCAAAATAGTTTTGGTGCAATGATTAAATGAAAGGTATTTATAATGGAAATGAATTCTCTCGGTCTTATTGAAATGACAAGTATTGCGGCTGGTATGCAAGCGGCAGATATTATGTTAAAGACATCTCAAGTTGAATTAATTCTTTCTCGTACAATTTGTTCGGGAAAATATATTGTTCTTATCGGCGGCGATGTTGCTGCCGTTCAATCATCAGTTGATGCTGCCGCAAATCAAATTGACTTTGCGGTTATAGATACTTTCGTAATTCCAAATGTTCATCCGGATATTTTCCCTGCACTATCCGGGCATTCAAATGTAGCTCTGCTCGAAGCCCTTGGAATTATTGAATCTTTTTCTGTTGCTTCACTAATAGAAGGTGCCGATGCCGCAGTTAAAGCAGCCAATGTCAGAATAATAGAAATACGTTTAGCTATGGCTCTCGGAGGAAAGGCGTTCTGTACTTTAACCGGAGAAGTTGCCGCAGTTACAAGCGCCGTAGAATCCGGTGCAAAAGTTATTGCCGATAAAGGTTTGCTTGTAAATAAAATTGTTATTGCTCAACCTCGCCCGGAATTATTGAGTGAGATGATCTAAATAATCTCTTTATTTGTTCCTGCTAGAGAACTTCAAGCTATTTAACTCAAAACCAACTATGAAAATGAAACATCTTATTTTACTGTTAACACTTATTTCTCTTTTTAATAATGATATTTTTTCGCAGAAAATTGAAAAACCAAAATTAGTAGTTGGAATTGTAGTTGATCAAATGCGGTTTGATTACCTATACCGGTTTAATCCATATTTTGGAAAGAATGGTTTTAACCGTTTGATGAGCGAAGGATCAAATTTTACTTTTGCTCATTTCAACTATTCACCAACTAATACAGCTCCCGGTCATGCTTCTATTTATACTGGCTCAACTCCTTTTTTCCATGGGGTTATTGCAAACGATTGGTACGATAAAGTAAAAAATAAGATGATCTACTGCGTAAATGATACTACAGTAAAAAGTGTCGGCAGTAATGATCAAGAAGGAGAGATGTCTCCAAAAAATCTTTTGGCTACAACAATTACAGATCAATTGAAGCTTTCGAATAATAACGCTTCAAAAGTTATTTCAATATCACTGAAAAACCGCGGTGCTGTTCTGCCTGGCGGGCATTGTGCAAATGC
>JAKAMS010000096.1 GCA_021812745.1 Bacteroidota bacterium
GCGCCTATTGCAGAGACCATCGCCTGTATTTCTATGTTCTCAAGGATTTTATTGATCTTCGCTTTTTCAACATTTAAAATTTTTCCTTTGATAGGAAGAATTGCCTGGAATCTTCTATCGCGCCCCATCTTCGCAGAACCGCCCGCCGAATCCCCTTCAACTATATAAATTTCGCAATGCTCTGGATCGTTAATGGAACAATCGGCAAGTTTGCCGGGCAAATGCATAGTATCAAGCGCATTTTTCCTTCTTACAAGTTCACGTGCTTTACGTGCTGCTTCGCGCGCTTCTGCGGCACGCATACATTTATCAATTATTTTTTTTGCTATTGATGCGTTCTCCTCGAGAAACTCGGAGAGTTTTTCCCCGACAAGAGTTTCAACGGCGGATTTAACTTCTCCGTTGCCGAGCTTGGTCTTTGTTTGTCCTTCGAACTGCGGCTCCATAACTTTAACCGAAATTACTGCTGTCAATCCTTCTTTGAAGTCGTCGCCCGTTAACGAAATTTTATTATTGTCTTTGATGAGTCCGTTTTTGTATGCGTAGTTGTTAAACGTTCTAGTTAACGCGGTTCTAAATCCAACAAGATGGGTTCCGCCTTCAATTGTGTTGATGTTGTTTACATACGAATGAACATTCTCTGAATATGAATCGCTGTACTCGAATGCTATTTCAACTGGGGTGTTGTCTTTTTCTCCTTCAATATAAACGGGTTTATGAATGGGAGACCGGTTTTCATCTAGATATTTAACAAAGTCAGTCAAGCCGCCTTTGAATTTATAAACCTCTTCCTGCCCGTCTGCTTCGTCTTTTAATGTCATCGTTACTTCTTTGTTGAGATAAGCAAGTTCTCTAAGTCTTTCCGCAACGGTATCGAAATGGAATTTTGATGTTTTAAAAATTTCTTTGTCCGGCATGAAGGTAGTTTTGGTTCCGGTATAATCGCTTTTATATGTTCCAATCTGTTTTACATTAGCTTTGGGAATACCTTGTCTATATTCTTGAGAATAAATCTTTCCGTCTCTTCTTACTTCAACTATCAGCCATTCTGAAAGCGCATTAACAACGGAGACACCTACGCCGTGGAGACCGCCTGAAACTTTATAGGAATTTTTATCAAATTTTCCGCCGGCATGCAAAACTGTCATAACAACTTCAAGCGCAGATTTTTTTTCTTCCGGATGCATATCAACCGGAATTCCTCTTCCTCTGTCTTCAACCGTTACGCTTTGATCTTTGTGAATGGTAACAATCACGCGGTCATTATACCCGGCGAGTGCTTCATCAATACTGTTGTCAACTACTTCGTTGATAAGATGATGTAATCCGCGTGCGCCGATATCGCCGATATACATTGCGGGGCGTTTGCGAACCGCTTCAAGACCTTTTAAAACGTTAATGCTTTTTGCATTGTATTCTTCTTGTGAATTTCCGTTAGTTTTTCCGTTTTCTTTCGCCATGATTTATCTGTTTTCCTTCTTTACAAAA
Organism: Bacteroidota bacterium; assembly: GCA_021812745.1. Next base: position 1,489 of record JAKAMS010000096.1, read on the forward strand.
ATCTAATTGATTTGATTATTTGCTGGTTGAAGTGCTTATTTATTTTATCTGCTATTAAATTCTTTTTGAAATTAAGCTCGCTTTTCCAGACAGAATTTTCTACGCGCAGAAAGAGAATTTGTTTATCAACTCTAACCGCTTGTGCGATCATTTTCAGTTCAGGAAAAATTTTTTCAAATTCATCAACTATATCGTAATTCTTCAGAGATTCCCTCAAATTCGAAAATTCATTTTCGTTTTTGAGAAGGTCGTCTAAAGTTCTAAAACTGCTACGCGTATGCTGCCGTGCCATTGCTAACTTTTATTAATTTATTCTCTGCGTTTATTTTAAATCCTTCGGTTTTTGTAAGATCTGTCATTGTTATAAACGCTTGCCCTATTAGAGAAAGATACTCGCTTATCCTTCCCGCTCTATATGTGTCTAATTCGCCAAACACATCGTCCATTAAAAAAATCGGTGTCTTGCCCAACTTCTCTTCCATAAAAAAGAATTGCCCAAACCGTAATGCTATTTGAAAAGTTTTATGCTGTCCCTGTGAACCGAACCGTTTTAACTCTAGTCCGTTAATAGAAAAAATGAAATCGTCTCGGTGTGGTCCCACAAGATTTGTTCCTCTACGAAGTTCATCTTCGCGCATAAACTCCAGTTCTTCGCGAAATTTCTCGGCTGCGTTTTCTTCTGTTACTTCCGTGAGTGAATCGTAAATAATTAATGGTTCCTCTGCGCTTTCGATTATGTGATTATACGCTTCGTGCAGATAAGAGTTAAATTCCCCTACAAAACGAATCCTATGTTTAATTATTTCCGTTCCAGTTGTTATAAGCGTCTCTGTCCAAGCATCAAGCTGGCTGAATAAATTTATGTTTCTAGATTCTTTTATTTGTGATAAAAGCGATGAGCGCTGGCGCAACGTTTTATTGAATTCTAAAAGCATTTCTAAATAAGAGTGACTTGCTTGAGAAATTACCGAATCAATAAAGCGTCTTCTTTCCGATGGCGCGCCTTGTGTTATAGCGTGATCTGTTTGTATTAATGTTACTACCGGAAATTTTCCGATTATAGATGACGAGTTGAGGATCGGTTTTTCGTCCAAGAAAAAATTTTTTTTATTTTTTACTGCATCGAAAAAAATACGTGTTTGATTTTCTGTCAAATCAGAAAAAATTCCTTTTGTATCAAAGTATTGTTCGCCAAATAAAACTACGTCGTTCTCGTTTGCCAGATTTAAATTTTTTGTAGTACACAAATAATAAATTGCCTCTAAGATGGATGTTTTGCCCTGCCCATTTCCACCCACTATAAAATTCAGTTTGTCGGAAAAATTCAGCGATGTGTTTTTATGCAGCCTGAAATTTTGCAATTCGATTTGTCTAAGAACCATTTTAAGTATTCAAACGTACCGGCATCAAAAGCATCATTAAATCTTGATTCTCTTTTTTTTGAACCGGTTCTATCACTACCGCTTTTGTCGGAGAATGAAGTTTAAAAATAATTTCCTCTTCTGTATTCAAATGGCTCAAAACATCATTTACGTATGCTGAGTTAAAGCCTATTTCTATTGAGTCTCCTTCGTATTCACAAACAACCTTCTCTTCACCCGACGCACCGATATCTAAATCTTCCGCTGAAATTTCCAATGCGTCTTTCGAAATTGAAAATTTAACTCGGCGTGTACTGCTCGTTGAAAAAAGCATCATTCTCTTTATTGAATCATGAATATCTTTGGTATTAACCTTCATTTGAAATTCGTTTTCTAATGGAATGACGCTTGCATAATCCGGATATTTTTGAGCGATGAGACGTGTTATTAATTCAATGTCGTTCAACTTAAAAGAAACAAAAGTTTTTGTTAAATGAATTTTTACATCTTTTTCGTCCAATATTTTTGATAAGACGGACACCGCTCTTTCCGGTATTACATACTGCTGGTTAAATGCCGCTTTAATATTTTTCTTTAAGATATTTACTAGACGGTGACCGTCGGTAGTTACAAAGCGTAAACCGTCATCTGTAAATTCAAAGAGTGTTCCCATCATAGCGGGTCTCATCTCTTCTTTGCTCATTGCAAATGCGCATTTATCAAACGCTTGCCTTAACTCTGCTCCATTTACTAAAACTTCATTTATGTCTTTTGCATTTTTTTCTGCGTCTACCGCTGGTATTTCCGGAAACTCGTCTGCATCTAAGTAGCTGATCGTATATTTTCCCATATCAGTTACAATATTGATTTTTTTATTCGCCATCAATTTAAAATGAATTGTCGTGTCTTTAAGGGAACGGACAACATCGTTTAATAAACGGGCGGGTACTACTATTTTTATGTTTTCTTCTGCTACTATGTTTAAGGAAGACTTCAGAGAAATTTCAAGATCGGTAGCATAAATGGTTAACTGTCCGTCTTTCACTTCAAATAAAAAGTTTTCTAGGATTGGCATTGGCGTACGTGCAGGAACTGCCGGAATTATTTTACTGAGAAGTTTTTCTAGTTCTTTACTATTTACTTTGAATTCCATAATCCGTCTCCATGTTGGATCAAAAAATATCAAAAATTGGTGCAATTTTCAATTTATGTATGAACTTGTTTATCAACATTTCAACATCTCTATTATTATACTTAAGTAATATTTTTAAAAGGAATAATAATAATAAGGGGTGTTGATATGTTAGTAACCGATATATATTTCCTTTTTATGCATGAATGATAACTAATAATTATATGTAATATGTTAATAACTCATTAACAACATCGACTTATATCCCCACCAGTTGAAAGCTTGATATTATTAACACCCTTTATACAAGTTATACACCTCATATCAACAAAAAAAATTAGGTGACACTATTTTCTATTTTCGTTTTTAATGAATCTAAAATCTCTTTCATTTTAGGATCCTTCAATGTTAATTCTTCAATGCTCGTTTGAGAATGAATAACTGTCGAGTGATCTCTTCCTCCAAAATGTAAGCCGATAGTTTTGAGAGAAGATTTAGTTAGCTGTTTTGAAAGATACATAGCCACTTGGCGAGCAAGAACAACTTCCTTTTTACGGTTTTTTTCACGCAGCTTATTTTCTTCAACGCCAAAAAATACGCAGACAACTTTTGTAATAAGTTCAACTGAAATATTTACTTGTTTATTGGTGGAGACTTCCCGCACAGTTTTTTTTACTAACTCAAAATCAATCTCTTTAGAGTTTAGAGAAGAATTCGCCAAAAGTTTTATTAAGCACCCTTCAAGTTCTCTTATATTGGAAGAGATATTTTGTGCAATATACTCTACTATCTCTCTGGAAAGATTTATTCCATAAACTTCACTTTTGTTCTTTAGTATAGCAACGCGAGTTTCAAAATCTGGCGGTTGGATATCTGCGGATAAACCCCAAGAAAACCGAGATATTAACCGCTCGTTTAATCCTTTTAAATCTTTAGGTGGCTTATCACTTGATAAGATTACTTGTTTTCCGGATTGGTGTAAAGTATTAAAAATCTGAAAAAACAAATCTTGTGTCTTTTCTTTACCGACGAGAAATTGAATATCGTCTATTATTAATGCGTCCATGCTTTTGTAAAAACCCGAGAATTCGTTTAAAGTATTGCTTTGAATAGCTTCAACAAATTCTACCGTGAACGCATCAGAGGAAATATAAATGACTCTTTTATTTTGATCTTTTTCTAAAATTTTATTTCCTATCGCATGAATTAAATGAGTCTTTCCGAGACCAACGCCGCCGTATATAAATAATGGATTAAATGATGTTTGACCTGGACTATCGCCGACCGCCATTGCTGCAGCGCGGGCAAGTTGATTTCCCTCGCCTTTAATAAAATTCTCGAAAGTATAACGCGGGTTGAGATAGGTTTCGTAATCACGTTTGATAATTTGAATTGCTGTGGCAGCGCTACCATTGCTGGGCGTTTCTCTGGTTTGCTCTTCTGCTGTTTCTTTCTCTTCGTATATTACATAAACTAATCTGCCGTTGTTGCCAAGAACCTGTGAAACCGTTTTATTAATTAGTGTATTATAATGCTCTTCTATCCACTCGATAAAAAAATTATTAGGGACATAAATTTTTAGAGTAGAATTTTCTAATTCAAAAGGCTTTATGGGTAAGAACCAGGTGTTGTAGGTTATGAAAGGGACATTTTCTTTTATAAGACTTAAGCACTCCTTCCACAGATCCTTTGCATTTTTTTCTAATGGAGGATTCTGAAGATTAACAGCTGCGTTTTGCATATTATCCACAATACAGAAGATTGAAAAAGGTGTAAAAAACAGATTATTTATTAATTAAAAACAACAAACCACAGCACTATCCACAAATTACTAACATTAATTAGTCCCCGTAAGCTGTTTATATAAAAGCACTTTCAAGAAAAAATGAATTATGGTAAACATCTAAGCAAAGAAAAAAACCAAAACCAATCAACCGATTATAAATGTGGAACGTTCCACAAAAACAAGTTATCAACATTTTATTAACAAGACAATTTATTCGTTGTGAAGAGAGGTGAAGATATGTTAAGCATCCCTTTTGTGCAAATTAAATTTACTAAAAAATAATATTTAAAATATTTTTCTAACCTTTGAAGATAAGAAAGGTAGAGCTAATTTTGTGCCGACAAAAATAATAAAGCAAAAATTCTATTTAGGAAAATAATGAAAAACATATTGGTTGTTTTTACTGGCGGAACTTTTTCTATGAGAATAGATGAAAAGACGAAATCCGCAATTCCCTTTTTTAATGGAGATGAGTTGGTTCAAATGATTCCTGCGGCAAGAACACTTGCAAAAATTTCAGTTTATGAATTTGGAAATTACCCTGGACCCCACATTACTCCGGAATTGATGCTGGAACTGTCTAAAAGTATAAATGATTTTGTTAAGCGAGATGAAGTAGACGGTGTAATAATTACTCACGGAACTGATACGCTCGAAGAAACTGCCTATTTCTTAGATTTAACGATCAAGACAGAAAAACCGATTGTAATTATAGGTGCAATGAAAACTAGCAGCGAACCTGACTGGGATGGACCGCGAAACCTTTTGGATGCGATTCATATCTGTAATAATGTTAACAGTCAAGGATTAGGCGTATTAGTTTGTTTAAATGGGGAGATAAATGCTGCCAGCGAAGTAACAAAAACTCATACTGAAGATGTAGAGACTTTTCGCAGTTTGGATTTTGGATCTCTAGGATTTGTTGATAGAGGCAGAGTTATTTATAACAGACTGCCGCGTAAAATTGAAACGATAAAAACAGAAATTATAAACCCGAATGTAGATCTTATAAAAGTTTATGCGGGAATGGATGAAAATTTTTTTCTATTTTCTGCCGATAGAGGCGTTGACGGAGTGGTTGTAGAAGCGATGGGAGTTGGAAATGTTCCCCCGCCCGCATTTGAAGGAATTAAATATATAGTGGAAAAAAATATTCCGGTCGTTCTTGTGTCGCGCTGTCCAGCCGGCGAGACACTTGATATTTATGGCTACCCAGGTGCCGGTAAATGGCTAAAGCAGATTGGTGTAATATTTACCGACTATTTAAATGGGCAAAAGGCGAGAATTAAATTGATGATTTGTTTGGGCTTAACTAGAGATCAAAATGAATTAAGAAAAATGTTTTAGATGAGAGATTACAAACCGGTATCACGAAAATCTTTTTGGGAAGCTTTCTCGCCATGGATCGGAACGGCAATCTTATTGCCTGTAGTTATCTACTACACTCTTAATGAAGGTAAATTTACCTTTATTGATTACATTAACCTTCTAATACATGAAGGCGGGCACGGCGTATTTAAGATTTTTGGAAAATTTATTTATACGCTTGGCGGAACGCTAATGCAGATTATAATTCCAAGTATGTTTATAGTTTTCTATTTTATTAAAAAGAAAAAATTTGGAACGCAGGTATCCCTGGTATTTCTAGGGGAAAATTTAATTAATATTAGTGTATACGCTGCAGATGCGCGCGCTCTAAAACTCCCTCTTCTTGGCGGCAATAAAGTTTATCATGATTGGAATTGGCTTTTAAGAGAAACCGGATTACTTGAATATGATTCTTACATCGGGCATTTCTTTTTTGGTTTAGGGGTTTTGATGTTTCTCTACGCTCTTCTAATTCCCCTGCTGATGAAAGAAAATAAATATGTAAACATTCCTCTAGGAATATAAAAGATAAAAATTCTGCAAAGAATCATTTATTCTCTCGTATTTGCCACGCCATAAGGCGTCGAAGATGAAATGTATCGTTGAAATTTCTATTAAGATTTGTAAGAGCAAAAAAGTAGCCGACAACTTTTTCTATGTCATTTCTATATAGAGCCGAAACCGCTCCTAAATAGTAATAGTTTTCAGCGTCAATTGAGTTTAACAAATTTGGATTAGCACGCAAAATCTTTTCAATTCGCGCGCATAAATTTTCAGCCGAAGAATACTCTCCGTTTAGCAAGTAAATTTTAGAAAGTTGTAAATACACGGCGACTTTTGAAACGCTGTCCGGCTTCGCCGTCTTAATAAATGCACTAGCTTCCTCTTTAATAGAATATAATTTTAAGAAAGTTGTAGCGTTGGTTTTCTCAAGAATCGTTTCGTTGCCGTAATCTTTTATAATTTCTGCAGAATCCGGAAATAAAGCAATTAACTTTTCGAGCACAGCCGTACTGGAATTAGTTATGCCGAGTTTCTTAAATGATTTTGAGAAAAGAAGGTTTGTTCTGTAATCAGTTGGATATAATTCTCTTAAATATTTCGACAACCCGTATGCAAATCGGCTGTTAACGTTTGTATTAAGATTATACTCTATTGCATTAATAATGTCATCTTTATTGGGAGGATCAACCGCAACAAAATTTTTAATCAACAAGCTGTTTGATAAAGTATCAAATTTCTCATCAAAAGAATAGACATACGAAGACGACTTTCCGATATAAAACGATTTAGGTGCAATAAATTCAAGCAGAGGATGAATTTCAGAATTTAAAGGTGCTTCGGCGGACAAAGCAAAAAATCCTCTTG
>JAKAMS010000097.1 GCA_021812745.1 Bacteroidota bacterium
AGAATGTCTGATTGCATACTGCGGTTAGTATTATCATGGTCGAACATTCCGGTTAACTGCATACGTGTTCTCATCCAGATAGAAGAAGAGTCGTCAATGGAATATGAATTGATTCTTAGATTATTCAGTTCGTTAAAGAAATATGTCTCAGCGAAATAATTGTCCGGACTAAAATATGTGGAAAAAGTTAAGGGAGTTTCACTTTTCTTTAAGCTGTCTATTTTCGACTGGCTTAAAAGCGGGACGGTGAATATCAACAGCATTATAAAACTAAAAACGGCTCTCTTCATCTTCGTCAAACTCCCCATCATCAAAAATATCTTTGTCTTCAAGATCAATCTCTTCGTCGTCAATTTTGTCCGGTTCAACATCATCGTCAAGATCATCTGTTCCTTCTTTTTTCTCTGAAACATAAGCAGTCTCCGGTTGAGAAAAATAGCTGTCTTTAGAAGAATAGTTGTCGTCCATTCTATCCATAACTTGACCAAGCATTTCATCGGTCAAATCTTCTTTCATCTCTTTCACATCAACTTTTTTATCTTCGTCAAGTTTTTCAAATCCCTTGTCAGTGCTTTTCCACATTTCGGTTAAATCTTTTTTCTCGATTTTATTCAGATGAGAATTAATTTCTTTCTCAATCACTTTAAGATCGTTCTTGTCCCATGGACTTTCGGAATAGAGCTGTTCTTTAAGGTAATCCCAAAAAGTTTTGCCTTTCTTTTCCGGTGAGGGAAGTTTTTTGAGAGAAGCTACAACTTCGGTTACAATTTTTTTTGTTGTCGTCGGCACGGTTACACCTTTCAAATAATTACACCGATAAATTAATAAATTATAATAAAAGTAAATAAGCAGAAATTGCTCTTTCTTTTATAACTGAAAAATATTTTTGTTCCTGAACAATAAACTTTTTATATAATTTTGCCTACAAGGAATATTTGTTTGATTGCTGTTTCATAATTAGAACAAGCAGCAAGAAGTCAAAATATATTTTTTACGAGGGAACGATGCAAACTAAAATAAAATTGTTTCTCCACATAGATTTTTAGAAACAATATCTAGTCGCTCTCATTATAAAAATTCCTAAATTATAGATAGAAAAATAATTTTTTTGCCCCCATAGCTCAGTGGATAGAGCAGTGGCCTCCGGAGCCATGCGCGCAGGTTCGACTCCTGCTGGGGGTACGATGAACGTGAGAGAGCCTGTCCCGAACTTGTTTCGGGTTGAAAGTTAAGACGCGAGAAGTAAGAAATGCATGAGCCGGAAGTGTACCCGTATTTGATGTAATCAATTTGAATAATAATTTATCTATCACAAGAACATTCTAACTTTCTGTCGAAATAATTTATTAAATAACTTCTAAAAACTTAAACGCGCTTTCAAAGCCGCCATTCTTGGATAACCGAAATGCGTTCCTCCAAATGTTGATTCGAATTTATACAGAAATGTTGAGTCAAATAAATTCAATATGCTGACAGATATTTCCAACGGTATAGAACTAATGTTTCTAATATCATATCCAAGAGCAACATCTACAATCGTACGCGGTTTTAATGATTTATCTGGCGAGCCTGGTTTTTCGGGAGTAAGTGAAAGAAGGTTTATAACTTCATCGGAATAACCGCGTCTCTTTAATTCGGAAACCGAGGCAGCTTCATCCAAACCGACGCCATTTTTATCTGTCAGATCAAAAGGCAAACCTGAATCGAACCGTGTATTTATGTTTGCAAAAAAACCGCCGGGATGTTTGTAAGTTAAATTTAATACCGCTGTAAAAAGTTGATTATGTTCTGTAGGAAAAATGTCTTCACCTGCAAACGGATGCGAATAGTTCTGCCCCTCTTCACCTAAAATCAAACCGGCTTCTATTGGTGAGGAGCCATCTTCAGGCTTTAGACCAAGCGAAACGCTAGAGCTGAACGAAAGCCAGCCCGAAAAATTATTCCAGTTATGTAAGCGTGTTCTGAATTCTCCACCTGCGGCGATTCCATTCTTCAAATTTACCGGAAATATAATGCCGCTGTTTCCTAGCTCAACCTTCACCAAAAAATTATTTATAAATTTTGAATACCCGGTTAATTCTAAATCAATGTTGTCATTAAGGCGGTAAGCGCCGCCAATTTCAATTACGTGCGCGCGTTCACTTTTCACAACGTTAGATGTTTGACCCTGTTCCGAGCCTGTTAAGATTCTGGCTTCATTGGAACTTGAGACAAGAATATTTTCAATCGGCGCTTCCATAAAAATATAATTGTAGGAAGCATGTAGAATTAGTTTTTCGTTTGCGCTGTATGTAGCCGACAGTCTTGGAGAAATTCCGGTTTCGGAATTAAATAAATTGAATTGATCGAACCGTAAGCCTGCGTTAATAGTCCACTTTTCGTTTAGCGCGAATTGATCCTGCGCGTATACTGATAATCTGTAACCGTTTTTTGATTGATCAACAAGAAATGGTTTCCCGCCCTGTGTTATGTCGTAAGGTTTATATCTAATATCACCGCCGGGCAAACTCGAATCGGAAAGCTGTGGGTTGGTTACAGCAAAAGTAAAAAATTCTTTTAATGGAAAAAGTTCGCCGCTGACTCCAGCTTTAAAAATATGATGCGTGGAATACCAATTCCGGTTCGAAGAAAATTCTATTTGAATGCCGTTGTTCTCATTAATTCTTTCCGCACCGATGAACATCTTTTCGTTTTGGCTAATTGCTTTGTCGTAGTCTGCTGCCGAATTTAAACGGCTGATTCCGCCGGAACTAAAATCCATTTTTGCAAACCGTCTGTAAATCAATGCGCTGAGTAAACTTTTATCATCTATATTAATATTTAACCGCGAGCCAATCATATAGTCTTCTAATTTCTGCCGTTGATCTTGAATTGAAGATGCGGCGAAGTTCGGAATTTCAAACTCTGTGCTGTTTACAGTTCCTAAAAAATGAAGATCAACGGACGAGCTTAAAATAAAATCTGCTTTGCCGAAGTAAGAAAGATTTTTGCCGGAACTATGATCCGGTTGAGGGCTGGAGATTGGATCGAGATATCTATCCGATGAAGAGTAATTTACGGAACCAAAAAGTGCCGCGTTCTCATTTAATGATCCGCCCAGTTCTACTCCGTCATCTTTTGAATTAAATGTTCCGATGCTTGAATACGCGTCCGCTGTTAATTTCTTGTCGAATCCGGATTTGGTGGTTACAGATAAAATTGCTGCGTTTGCAATTCCATATTCCGCGTTGAAATTTCCAGTTTGGAGATCAACCGATTTAATTATATTGGCATTAAATAAGCTCGAATAAATTCTGGTCATATTTCCTGTAACGGGAATTCCGTCAATTATATATTGAAGCTGAGCGTCTTCTCCGCGGACATGCATGCGCCCGTCTTCGTCCGGAACAACACCCGGAGTTGAGAGTATCACAGACTCGATTTTTTTTGAAGAGGAGAGAGCAGGAAAATTTTCAATCGTAGTTTGAGTTAATATTGTCTTTGAAGAAGCTAATGATTTGTCAAGCCCGGCATTTCCGGAAACAATAACTGCTTTCATTTGAAACGTCTTTATCGAATCTATAATTACTTTTACCGGAACAGTTGAATTTACAACCACCCTTTTTGTGGCAAATAATTCGTCACTGTTCAGCAAATAAATATCATAAGTTGCAAAAGGAATATTGCGGAAAATAAAACTGCCGTCCTTTTTAGGTGCCGTTTCCTGAAGTATAGTCTGTGAACTTACTTCAATTAGTTTGATTACAATATTATCTTCCAATTTAAGATGCTCTCCGGGAATAGAGCCTAAAATTGTTCCATTTGATGTTTGTGCGGAGATAATATTAAGAGCAAAAAGTATAAGCGGTAGGAAGGATAATTTTTTCAAGGCAAGTCTCAATTCTTATTTTTTAAAATTTTTTAGCCAATCCATTTGAACCGGCGGCAAAAATATAAAATAGATTTAATTATTCATAACCGGCTTGGCTGATCAAACTTCAAATGGAGTTGGTTGTGATTCATACTTGAATTTGATTGTTAAAATTAATTTTGAGCCGGCGCTTATTTATCTGAAAATATATATTTTTTATCTGGTGAATAATTTTATAAATAATCTGGTAAAAAAATGATGACAGCTAAAAAACACTTTTTTCTGATAATGTTTCTATTTATCGGATCACTAACCGCACAAGAAGTTGATAAATCATTATTAACGGTTGATAGAATCTTCAACAGTCCGGAATTTATGGGCGAGCGCTTTGGACCAGCCCGCTTTATAGAAGATGGGAAATATTATACAACTCTTGAATCATCTAAAGATGTGCCCGGCGGAAGAGATATAGTTAAGTACGACACCGAAACCGGAGCGAGAGAAATTATGGTTTCCGCTAAACTTTTAATTCCCGAAGGACAGACTAAACCATTGTCAATAAGTAATTACATCTGGTCGCCAAAGAGTGATATGTTGATGATCTTTACGAATACAGCACGAGTGTGGCGTCAAAATACAAAAGGTGATTACTATGTTCTGAATCTTAAATCAGGTAAGCTTCAAAAAATGGGAGGCGATGCAAAACCGTCAACTTTGATGTTTGCAAAATTTTCACCGGACGAAAAAATGGTTGGTTATGTTCGTGAGCATAACGTTTATGTAGAAAATCTATCGGACGGAAAAATCACTCAGCTAACATTTGACGGCTCGACAACAATCATCAACGGAACATTCGATTGGGTTTATGAAGAAGAACTCGATCTGCGCGACGGATTCAGATGGAGCCCGGACAGCAAATCAATTGCTTATTGGCAGCTTGACGCGTCCGGTATCGGGGTGTTTTTTATGATCAACAATACCGATTCACTTTATTCTAAAATTATTTCGGTTCAATATCCAAAAGCTGGGACAACAAATTCCGCCGGAAAAGTTGGAGTTGTAAGTGTTGCCGGAGGAGCTACAGTCTGGATGAAAGTCCCGGGTGACCCACGCAACAACTATATAGCGCGGATGGATTGGGCTGCCAACTCTGATGAAATTGTAATTCAGCATTTGAACCGTCTTCAAAATAGAAATGATGTTATGCTTGGAAATGCAAGTACCGGTGAGATGAAAACAATTCTCACGGAAACAGATGACGCGTGGATTGATATTAATGATGATATGAATTGGATGAACAACGGAAAGGAATTTACATGGGTGAGTGAACGGGATGGTTGGCGCCATTTATATTTAATATCACGCGACGGGCAGAAAGTAAAACTTCTTACACCGGGTAAATATGATGTTATAGATGTACAAAGTATTGATGAAAAAGATGGTTGGGTTTACTTTATGGCTTCGCCCGATAACGCCGCACAAAGATATTTATTTAGAGTTTCTCTAAACGGAAACGGAAAATTAGAACGCATTACACCGAAGGAATTCAGCGGAAGCAACAGCTACCAAATTTCCGACGGCGCCAATTATGCGATTCATTCTTTTTCATCATCGGACACTCCGCCAATAAGTAATTTGATTAAACTTCCCGAACACAAAATAATCAAGAGATTAGTTGAGAATAAAAAACTTGCTGAAAAAATTGAAGCATTAAAAAGAGTTCCGACTGAATTTTTTAAAGTTGATATTGGCGATGGCGTTAGCTTAGACGGCTGGATGATAAAGCCGCCTGATTTCGATCCTTCAAAAAAATATCCGGTTCTTTTTTATGTTTATACCGAACCGGCAGCTCAAACCGTTGTTGATAGATGGGGCGGAGCTCAATATTTATGGTATCTAATGTTTGCACAGCATGGTTATATAATAGTTAGCGTTGATAACAGGGGAACTCCCGCACCGCGCGGACGTGAATGGAGAAAATCAATTTATAAGAAAATTGGAATTCTAAATTCAGCAGATCAAGCTGCTGCCGCAAAGGCGCTTATGCTGAAATGGAATTTTATGGATCCCGATAGAATCGGCGTCTGGGGCTGGAGCGGCGGCGGTTCGGAAACTCTTCAACTTATGTTTAGATATCCGGATATTTATAAAACCGGAATGGCTGTTGCCGCAGTTAGTAATGAAAGATTTTATGATACAATATATCAAGAACGTTATATGGGATTGCCGTCAACTGTTGACAGCGTTTACGAAAAATGTTCTGTCTATACAAATGCAAAAAATCTAAAAGGGAATCTTTTAATTGTTCATGGGACCGGTGACGATAACGTTCATTATCAAAATGCAGAGTTTGTTATCAACGAATTGATAAAATACAACAAGCCGTTTACAATGATGGCTTATCCCAACCGTTCTCACGGAATTTATGAAGGCGAAGGAACAACGCTTCATCTTTATAATCTTCTTACCAGATATTTACATGATAATTTACCGGCTGGTGCAAAATAAATTAGATTGGGTGAAGTCATCTTATAAATATTTTTGTCTTTATATATTGTTGCATTTTCAAAATCATAAAACGGCCTGCCATCAAGCAGGCCGTTTTCATTAGGGCCTGTCATGTTGAGCGAAGACGAAACATGAATGATTAGTAAAGCGACCGAAACTACATTGTCCATTTCTCGACTTCGCCTGCCTGCCGGTAGGCAGGCTCGAAATGACCAGATAATCTTTTGTAATACTATAAAAATGATTTAGCAAATTTCTTTTCTTTTGGAATTTCTCTCCAAGTTTACCAATTTTCAAATAGTCATTTCAGTCCAATTACTCGGAGTAAATTTATGCGCATTAAACTCCTACTCATTCTTTTTCTTACATCAATAATTTTATCCGCACAAATAAAAATCGGATTCTTAAATAATAATAACGCAATTGAAAATAATCCCGAAGTAAAATCAGCATATAAATTTTTGAAAAATGATAAAGCTTTTAAAACAGAATTAGTAAACACAAATCAAATTCTCAATTCTCAACCTAGCCTGCCGGCAGGCAGGTTCTCAATTAGAAATTATAAATTAATTTGGATCCACCGTCCCGACTCAACAGAATTGACGAAAGAAGAAATGGATTCCCGCTTTATTCTATCTCTTAAGAATTATATTAAAAATGGCGGCAATCTGTTTCTTACTCTTGATGCGATGAAATATCTAAATGCTCTTGGATTAGAAAGTGTTGTGCCGACCATGAAATATATTGAAGCAATTGACGACGGTTACGGAAGGAAGCTGGGCTTGCACTCATTTCGTTATCACCCAATATTTACTGGATTAAACGGCGGCGCCTACATTTTCAATCCGGTTAACGATATGAAAACAAGGCAGATCGGATTTTTCGGCGAATCAATTCCTCAAAACGGAAAAGTTGTTGCAGTTGACTGGGCTTACATAAACATGAAAGAAGATTCACGGCTTGTAGTTGAGTATAAATTTGGAAAAGGGAAAATTCTTGCTGTTGGTGCATACACATATTTCGCAATAAAAAATAACAGCAGAGATCACTTAGAATTATTTACCAAAAACTGCATAAACTATCTTGCCGGAAAATATGATAAGGAAATAAAACGCTATTGGAATTTTAAGCCGTCTCAAGTTCTGCTGTCGGAAATTGAAATCAATAAAGCAGTTCCGGTTGCTTCCTTGAAAGCAAGAGAATGGAAAGTGAATCCTGTTTCGTTAAAGCTTATTAACGAAACGGCTACTGATAATTTTTGGAATGTTGCCGGACAGCGTATGCTTGTTATGGGAAAAGAAAAAGCCGGCATTGATGAAATCTGGGCGCATCCGTTCATGGCTTTGCGTGATTATGAAACCGGAATTATAAAAGACGATTCTGTTACATGGTTAAAAAATATTCCGGCTAAAGTTGAAGTGAAACCGGAATCTTTTACGCGCACTTATAAATTAGGCAACACAATACTCACAGAGATAATCACAACATCTATAACCAAACCAACAGTAATTGTTCATTATGAACTGCGCGGAAACAGTCTGCTTAAACTAGCAGTAAAGTTCAAAAGCAATTTACGTTTCATGTGGCCTTATTCTGAAAAGACAACCGGTTCTATCTATTATAATTGGAATGACGCGCTAAACGCATTTATTGTAAAAGATGAGAGCGGAGATTTTGTTAGCATTATCGGCGCCGATAAAAAACCGGTTGAGAAAAACATTGGTCGCTTTGAAAATTTTGATTCTCATCTAAAAGGAATTGCAACTGCGAATTCGCAAGTTGCTGCTTGCTCACAATTTAACCTTGGACCGAACGAAAATCTTGATATAGTAATCTCTGCTTCTAACGAAGGAATCCAAAAAACTGTAAACGAATACCGCTCGGCAATATCCAATCCGGAAAAAGTTTTTAATTCCGTAGTTGATTACGCTCATAAATTTTTCAATAACTCACTAATGATTACAACGCCCGACAAAAATTTTAATGAAGGATATAGATGGGCTCTTGTTGGGACGGATCGTTTTTTTGTAAATACTCCGGGAATTG
>JAKAMS010000098.1 GCA_021812745.1 Bacteroidota bacterium
TTCTGAATTAATAAAAAAGGAAAGCAGTTACATAAAATGAATTTGTATTCTCTAGTTTGATATGCTTTGTGTTCTGCATCTGATTAGAGATGGGCGAGAAGCGAGCGAAGGAATAATTCATAAATTAATTATCTGCAAATGAGTTATCATCTAAATCCAAGTTAGAATAATTATTATAGATTTTCAATTTTAATATGGCAGAATTATTAACGTGGCTAATTAATTTCCTTCAAAGAATCTTCCGCTTTAAATTCTTTTACGTTCGGAGGATTCCACCCGATGACAGAACCGGATTTGATTTTAGAAAAATATGGAGACAAAGTTGTACCCGGTAAAGTTCTAACATTGTCTTCAATTTGAATCGGTCCCATTCCGGTACCAGCTCCGATTACACAGTTATTTCCAATCTCGATTATACCATAACGGAATTTGCCAGATCCTTCGTAGGCATGAACTGTTAGTTGTGTGAAAGCTCCCAGCAGAGTATTATCGCCAATAAAAATAAGCTCCGGGCGGAAATGATCTAGCCAGACCATCTGCATTATTTCTGCTCCTTTGCCAATGTGTGCACCCATCCATCTATATAATTTATTTTTAGCCGGACTGCCTTTTAAGAAAAATGAAACCGCGACTTGAAATACTAAAAGCATCCTTCGGAAGAAGGGAAGATTTAACACTCTCCAATTGATTGCATCTTTCTCTTCGGGAGAACCCAATCCGGTAAAAGTATAAAATCTTCTTACCGGAGTTAAAAATTTTTCTAAATTTTCTTTCCCTTCATGAGTTTCCGGATTCAAAGTAGTAACATCAACACCTTTTCCTCCGGATGTTTTACTTATAAATATTGAACGGTGTTTTTTCGCACCAAGCAAAATTGCTCTTCTAATAATTTCGGTAGTAACTAACCTCATTACTTCTTCGGGCGATTTGCTTCTGTATCTTTTCATTATTGCCTAAAATTAATTACACAAAACAGGTTTGCAGTTTTCAATTGTGCCAATCAGTTATTTCTCAAAGGGAGTATTCTCAAAAACTTTTTCGGCGAATTTGCCAATACCGGTTCTGATAATATTTTCAGCCGAACTTGTTTCCGAATACTTCTGCTTAGAAGAAAATCTGCCGAAAGATACTGTCTTACCTGTGTTATTATCATAGAGACAATACTTCAAATCAAGAACCAGGTTTTGTTTATATAACCGCAACTTGTCCATCAGAGGATCATTACCCGGTGTGGCAGAAATGGAATAATGTTTGGCAGGATCGGAAGTGTCGGTCTCTTCATTTATTAGAGATAAAGTAATGTCTTCCAAAAATAGTAGATAAAGATTTTCAGAAATATCCGATTTGATACGATTTTTAGGAAGTGTCAGTGAGATTTTATCTTTATCATTTAAATCAAATTCTTTTGACTCCAATTCCGGTTTTGTCTTGAACGTAGCATATTTTATATCAGAGAATGTTGACCTTGATTTCAATTCAACTTTCAAATTACTGCTGAGTAGTGATGAGAACTCTTGTTTGATTTTTTCAATTTCGCCCTCGTTAAAAATTTGAGTGAATTGATAAAATTTTACATCGCTGACGGTAGGTATTACAAGATTAGCACCATTGATTTTTTTACCACGGTATTCCGGGTTTACGAAATAATTCTTTGATGCGCATGATATAAAAATTGGCATTATAAGCAGAATTAATAAATTTTTTCTAAAGCGAAACATTTAATCTCTCCGTGTTTATTCTTTTAATTAATTGTTTTCAATTCGGAAATATCTCTCTATTATACAATTTGTAAAAAATAATCTGACAGTTATATTTGATAATAACTTACCCTTATCATCTTTACTTGTCAATACTAAAAGCATTCTAAAATATGCATGTTTCTTTATTGCAAACAACTTACTTTATCTTGTAACTCCGTTCGTTTTGAATTAATTTAGAAACAAATTAATAATATTCATTGCGAGATAAAATATGTTCTGGCTAAAATTTCTAAGAGATTTTATAATGATTTTGCGCGAAGGTCAAACTCCCAAACAGATTGCATGGGGTTTTGCCCTCGGTTCGATTATTGGTCTTTCGCCAATGCTCACGCTTCAAGGATTAATAATTTGGCTGCTGATTTTGATGCTGGATGTAAATTTATCTGCTGCAATAGTTGCAGTTACTCTTTTCAAAGTTGTTGCTTACATATTCGACCCGGCTTTCCATTCGTTAGGATTTATTATTCTTACCGGCATTAATCCTTTGAAAGATACTTATACAATGCTTTATAACGCACCGCTTGCGCCGTTAACAAGATTTAACAACACAGTTGTGATGGGAAGTTTTGCGGCAGCAATTGTTTTGGTTATACCAATTTATTTCGGAATGAAATTATTTGTTGTAAAATACCGGGAACATATTCATGCCAAAGTTAAAAAATGGAAAATCTACCAGATTTTAGACAAGAGTAAGTTTATTAACTATTATAGAAAGGTTAAGACTCTGGGAGGGCTGCGATGAGAAAGAGATTTTGGCTGGTCGTGCTAGTCCCTCTAATAGTGTTTCTAATTATTGTTTATCTATTCCACAACCGTTGGATCGAATCCGGTTTGGAATATGCCGCAGAAGAAGTTGTAGGAGCTAAAGTTGAAATTGATAACCTTCATCTGAGTCTTTTACCGCTTGGAATTGTCTGGTCTAAAATGCAAGTAGCAAATCCAAACGATCCATGGAAAAATTTATTTGAAACGGGAACGGTTAAATTTTCAATGGATTTCAACCAGATCTTAAGAGGGAAATATATAATTGATCTTGTGGAAGTAGATGATCTTACTGTTGACACAAAACGCACAACCGAAGGTTCAATTGATCCGGAAAGAAAGAAGAGAGCGATTTTAGGCGGCGATAAAATTACTTTTTCAAAACTTGCAAACGATGCTTTGCAGAATATGGTTACTACTACTCCTCTCTTTGACATAGCAAAGTTGAAAAATGGTTTTAATGCCGATAGTCTTGTTAAAGCACTTGACATGAAAACGGTTAAACATATTGATACTCTGAAAAATCAAATTAATGGTTTGACCGATCAATGGGCTTCATTGCAAAAAGATTTTGAAGCTCAAAAACAAAAAGCAGTTGATCTTGGGAAACAAATCTCTGCTATTAATCCTTCCGAACTGAACAATGTTCAAAACATTACAAGCGCGATTCTTTTAACGGATAACGCAATTAAAACTGTGAATGAAATTACGGCTGCAGTTGATAATAGAAGCAAATCTGTTCAAACAGATATTCAAAATTTTACTACCTCTGTAGGACTAATTGATAATTACGTAAAAGATGATTTTAGCAAACTAAAAAATATGGCGAGGCTGCCAAGCCTTAATACAAATGGAATGGCGCAGTTATTAGTTGGCACGGAAATGTACAAGCGCGCAAAAAATTATTTACGCTTTGCAGATGAAGCTCGCGCTAGTATACAAAAATATAGTCCGCAACCGGAAGAAAATCCTGACCCGCCTAGAATGAAAGGGCAGGATATTAAATTCCCAACGGATAGAAGCTATCCTAAACTCTGGATAAAAAAAATTGTTATTACCGGAGGATCTGCTAGTTCGGATTACATTCGTGCTCAAGGAAATGCTTTTAATATTTCCGACAATCAAAAAGTAACCGGTATGCCTCTAACAGTAAATCTGGAAGGAACGGGAAAGGGAAATCGTACTTTAAAACTTTCCGGTTTGTTTGATAGGCGGTCAGATATTCCGCTGGATGAATTCACAGCTTCAATTTCAAGTGTGCCGGTTGGGGAGTTTGCTCTTGGGAAAGCAGATTTCCTTCCTACAAAAGTTACAAATGCACTAATGAATACAGAATTAAAAATTTCGGTACCGGGCAATAAATTTGATGCAACGGCGAAATTTAATTTGAAAAATATCTCACTTCATTTTGATGCGGCGCCAAAAAATTTAGTTGAAGAGCTTGTACATAAAATGCTGATGGGCATTAAAGATTTTAATGTTAATCTGCGGTTGTGGAATACGGACAGCAGATTTGACATTGCGCTTGCAACTGACCTTGATGAAAAGCTTTCTCAAAGCATTTCTGCTGTTCTTGGTGAAGAATTCAGCAAACTGCAGAATGAGTTGCGTCAAAAATTTGATGCTGCTGTTCAGGTTGAGCTACAGAAGTTCGATAAAATGTATAAGGCAAAATTAGCTGAGGTTCAGAACCAGATTAATTCTTACCAAACTCTTTTTGCGGATAAGCTGAATATTGTTGAAAACAAAAAAGCGGAACTGACAGCACAACTTGAAAAACAAAAGCAAGGATTCTTGGAAGATAAACTAAAAGGTCTTTTTAAGAAGTAAGTAATGTAGATTAATTCATGGTGGGGGAGAAGAGCTTAAAAAAAAGGCAGACAAAAATTTTGTCTGCCTCTTCGCTGCAAAAAAGCTAAAGTTTTAACACAACATTATATTTTCTTTACGTTTGCCGCTCCAGGTCCTTTTGCGCCGTTAACGATTTCAAACTCAACCTTATCACCTTCGGCTAAAGTTTTGAAACCTTCAGATTGAATTGCTGAGTGATGAACAAAAACGTCTGGTCCAGATTCAGGTGTGATGAAACCAAAACCTTTTTTGTCGTTGAACCATTTTACTGTTCCTTTTTCCATACTGTACTGCTCTCCTTTTGATGTTAATTTATTCTTACCAACTGCAGTAAGAATTTCTTGGCCATAAGTTAAATTACTCTAGCGAGAAATCAAACTGTTTTTCCTAAATTATATCTCTTTCTGTCATTCGTGTCCAAATGCAATTTTCTTAGTCTTATTGATTTTGGTGTTACCTCTACAAGTTCGTCATCTTGAATATATTCCAATGCTTCTTCCAAAGAAAATTTAATTGCCGGAGTAATCTTAACAGCTTTATCGGAACCTGAAGCACGCATATTAGATAATTTTTTCCCTTTCTGAATGTTCACTTCAATATCATTTTCTTTTGAATGTTCTCCAATGATTTGACCTTTATAAACAACTTCGCCCGGATCAATAAAAAACTTTCCTCTATCCTGAAGTGCGTCTATTGAATAAGCCGTAGCCGGTCCTTCGTCCATTGATATCATAACGCCGTTGGTTACTTTGTTTATTGCGCCCTTAAAAAATTCATACTGGAAGAAACGGTGATGCATAATTCCTTCGCCTGAAGTTGCGGTCAAAACTTTGGTGCGAAGTCCTACAATGCCGCGTGTAGGAATATGAAATTCTAACTTTTGCAGACTGCCTTTATTTTCCATCTTAATCATTTCGCCGCGGCGCTGTCCAACTAGTTCAATTACTTTTCCGGCGGATTCTGTGGGCACATCAACAACAAGAATTTCAATTGGTTCGGCTTTCTTACCATTGATCTCTTTGAAAATTACTTTTGGTTCTCTTATCTGAAGCTCATATCCTTCTCTTCGCATATTCTCAATCAAAATTGAGAGATGCAAAATTCCTCTGCCTGATACTTTGTAAGAATCCGGTGAAGAAGTATCGTTAACTTTTAAGGCAACATTGTGTTCTAATTCTTTATAAAGTCTTTCTCTTAATTGGCGTGACGTAACATATTTTCCTTCTCTTCCGTAAAAAGGTGAGTTGTTAACCGTAAAAGTCATACTGATAGTCGGTTCATCAATTGAAATAATTTCAAGCGGTTCCGGATTAGAGGAATCGCAAATAGTGTCGCCTATATCTATTCCTTCAATACCAACTATTGCACAAATATCTCCGCATTGAACTTCGTCAACTTCAACTCTGGCAAGACCATCAAATATAAATATTTGTTTTGGCACAGTTTCTTGTATTGAACCGTCTCTTTTAACGATTGATAATTTTTCCGTTCTTTGTAATGTTCCCCGGAATACTCTTCCTATTCCAATTCTTCCAACGTAATCGCTGTAATCAAGAGAAGTAACTTGAATTTGTGTTGTTCCTTCGAGAACAGGCGGCGCAGGAAGATCATTGATGATTGATTCGAGGAGAGGATTAATGTTTTCTCTGCTGTCCTCTAAATTTTTAATTGCCCATCCCTCTCGTCCGCTTGCGTAGATCACCGGAAAATCAAGCTGGTCTTCGTGAGCATCTAGATCAATGAACAGATCGTAAATTTCATCAAGTACTTCAACAGGACGGTTATCGGGGCGGTCAATTTTATTGATTACTACAATCGGTTTTAGATGAAGTGCTAATGCCTTCTCTAAAACAAAACGTGTCTGGGGCATCGGTCCTTCAAAAGCATCAACTAAGAGAAGAACTCCGTCAGCCATTTTTAAAACACGTTCGACTTCACCGCCAAAATCTGCGTGACCGGGTGTGTCAATCAAATTAATTTTAAAATTTTTGTAAGGTATGCTAATATTTTTTGCAAGGATTGTAATACCGCGTTCTCTTTCAAGATCATTGGAATCTAGAAATCGTTCACGAACTACCTGGTTTTTTCTAAAAACACTGCATTGTTTTAAAATTTGATCTACTAATGTTGTTTTACCATGATCAACGTGCGCGATGATGGCAATATTTCTTATATCAGCCACAAATACTCCATTGTTAATAAATTACTGCAGAAATCATCAAGATTATTTTGAAATTAGAAATAATAATGCTTTCAAATTTGGCAAGCTTTTGCAGAGAATGGAAAACAAAATACAACCTCAGGGCACCTCATTTACATAGCTTCTTAAATCTTGGATGTTAAATTAAGCTTAATAGAGACAAAAACCAAAAACGTCTGCCTGAACGGTCATAGAAAATCGTCAAAAATAGTATTAGAGAAATTTCTTAGCTTTAAAACAAAGATAAAAGAGGATAATGCAGGCTGCCGGCGCAGAGTTTGTGTTTACAAAACTTATCAGTTGAAATATTAATGACAACTATTTTCTATTAGAAAAGGAAATCAAAAATTGAAAAATAAAATTAAATCTTATTCATTGGTATTAGATGAGAAAGAACAAAAATTTTTCAAACAATTTAAAACTCCTTTTGACATACAGCTTTATTTGAACAGCGTAAAATATAATCCGGATTACATTACTTATTCTCCGCGGATGGTAATGCACCGTCAGATGGCAAATTGTTTTGAAGGTGCCTTGTTCGCCGCTGCAGTATTGAGAATGCTTGGGCATAAACCGTTAATAGTAGATTTTATGGCGTATAATGATGATGATCATGTGATTGCAGTATTCAAGCAGAACAATCTTTATGGAGCAGTGGCAAAATCGAATACTACAACTCTCCGTTTCCGTGAGCCTGTTTACCGCTCAATTAGAGAGTTAGTAATGAGCTATTTTGATTTTTACATTAACACGCTTGGTGATAAATCTCTCAGAAGTTATTCTAATCCGGTTAATCTTTCCATGTTTGATAAATTTAATTGGATGACTACTGATGACGATCTGGAGTTTATAGGAGATTATCTTTTTACAATCCAGCATAACGAAATACTTGGCGCAAAGTCTATCAAATCATTAAGCCCTGCTGATAAAGATGTATTAGAGATCTGCTTTATCGGTTCCGACCCAAATGGTTTATTCAAACCAAAGAAGAAAATTTCTAAAGGATGAAATTCTAAAGCAGAAAAAATATTATCCGCTCTGAATAATTTTTTAGAAAGCTAAGGCTATTTATACAACTTAAATTTTAAAAACGGCTATTCAACTTTACCTTATTATCTTCGATAATATATAGAAGCGAAATGTTACTGCTCATTTCATGAACTTATAGATATCGTGAAGTTAACTGGTATTATTACTGTTATGGGTAAACTAATCAAACCATGAACGAAGAAAATCAGAAATCAATTGATGCAGCCTTACTCATGCATAATAGAGAAGAACGGAAAAATTCTGAAAGTGAACTTGCATATTCCGGGGATAAGTTTCGAACCCTCTTTGATTCAACAGGCGGTGAATTAATGCAAAATGATGAAGAGAATATCCGGCAGTTATTTAATGATTATCTGCAGATGTATGCATCCAGAGATGACCGGCTTACCAATTATTTCAGCGAAAACTTTTCCGGCTTTACTGGAGGCGGAGATTTTCTTGTAAAAGACAAGGAGCAATGGGTTGCTATTACAAGGCAGGATTTCGATCAAGTCAAAGATCCAATCAGAATAGAACTCAAAGATGTTGCAATCCAATCACTTGCCGATACAATTGCTGTTGCTACCGGTTTCTTTGTCATCCATCTTCCAATCAAAGACCATATTCTCTCAAGAGAGACAGCTCGCCTGGTATTGATTTTTCGAAAAGAATCAGAAGGGTGGAAAATTTCCCATAGCAGTATTTCAATTCCTTACTACCTAGTTC
>JAKAMS010000099.1 GCA_021812745.1 Bacteroidota bacterium
ATTAATACGGCAGCCAAATCAGCATATCTAAATGTTCTAATTAATTGCTCGTCTCTGAGTAATCAAACTATTGCAAACGAAATAAAGAAACGTGCGGATATCCAAATGGATGAAATCTCCAGGACAAGTGATCACCTTTTAGAGCAAGTTGTCAAAGCAATTCAGCAATGATGAAAGACATAATTAAGTCCCTTAGCGGCATAGTGTCTATGAAAATCAGATCATACACGCCCAGACTAATATGCACTCAGTTATTTTTTTTTCTAATACTTTTTTCTGCATCATCTGTAAAGCCGCAGAAGGTGTCTCTCGGCATTGATGTTCTTCAAAAAAATAATTTTTCTCTTCTCGCAGGTATGCGTGTAGGATTAATTACAAATCAAACCGGAGTAAACAGCAAACTTCAATCCACAGTTGATCTTTTCAAACAAGCAAACAACTTCAATCTGACAGCAGTCTTTTCTCCGGAACATGGGCTGAAAGGTACGGTTGGTTCCGGACAGTCTTTTGATAGCTACACCGATACTGTAACAGAAATAAAATATTTTTCTCTTTACGGAAAATCTCAAAAGCCGACAAAAGAAATGTTAGCCGGGATTGACGTTCTCGTTTATGATATTCAAGATATTGGGGTTCGTTCTTATACTTACATCAGCACGTTAGGATTAGCGATGGAAGCGGCGGCTGAGAATAAAATTCCATTCATTGTTTTAGACAGACCAAATCCGCTCGGCGGTATACGTATTGAAGGAAATGTTGTTGAAGATGATTTCGTTTTGTTCGTAAGCCGTTACAAAATACCTTACGTCTACGGTTTAACTTGCGGGGAACTTGCAAATCTTATTAACTCCAAAAGCGCTATTGGAAATAAAGTGAAATGCCAGCTTAAAGTAGTAAAGATGGAAGGATGGAAACGCTCGATGAAATTTAGTGATACCGGATTGATCTGGGTTCCTACTTCTCCAAACGTTCCTTATCAAGAAACTCCATCATACTTAGTAAGCACAGGTGTATTAGGCGAACTTGTTGTTTTTGGAATTGGGATTACATACACACTTCCCTTTCAAACATTTGCTGCTGAATGGATTGATGCAGACACACTTGCAAGAAAAATGAATGATCTTAATTTGCCGGGTGTTTTATTTAGACCGATCTCTTACAAAGTCCTTTACGGCGATTGGAAAGATAAAATTCTAAATGGTGTACAGATTTATATTACAGACTTCGACAAAGTTAACTTACTCGAGCTACAATTTTATTTTCTGCAAGTGCATCACAATCTTTACCCTACTATTAACCCTTTTACTCTAGCAACTACAACAAGAATGAAAATGTTCGATCTTGTGATGGGAACTGATAAGGTTAGAACAAAATTTTCTAAGCGTTACCGCGTTGAAGACATCAAAAAATTTTTAAGAAAAGATATTGACTGGTTCAGAAAGCTTTCCAGAAGGTATTATCTCTACAACTAAATCATTTTTAATAACTTTTTATTTATTCCCATACTGAAATCTTCCGTTTCATTTTTCACGATTCACTAACTAAAACGGACATTGTACGAAGTAAATTAAATTTACCGAATAAATTCGCCCCCCAAGAAAACAGGAATCCCTGTTTTCAAAAACTATATCGCTAATAGCGCTTCTTCCATAGCAACGTTAATAGTTTCTAGATCGGTGTTTATACGGTGTTCATCGCCCCAATCGCTCCAATAGACACCCGTAACCTCAAGAACATTTAGGTATTGAGGAATATTTTCCAGAACGGATTTTGAAAAATTAAACGAAGGGAGATATTTATATAGCCGTCTAATATTTATTTTTTCCATGGAGGTACCCATCTTAGCGCGGATCGGCTTAAATGCGCCGACGAGTTCCGGCAGGCAAAAGTTTATATGCTTAATAAACGATGAGCATTTACCGATCATAACAAATGTATTGATCATACTGCCCTGGCTCATAAGAACTTTTGTGTAACTGCTGTCGGGTTTTTCAATAAACTTTTTTACGTTAAAGATTTTGGTTACACCGTCGCTGAATAAATCGCGTGTAGGTTCGATCCATCCGTAACCGGACTCAATTTTATCAGGCTTGACTCCAAGCATAACAATAGATTTTGGATTCTCATCTACAAATTGAGCGCCTTTATCTACGTGTTCCATAAATCTTTTTTCATTTAGGATGTAATGATCTGAAGGAAAGATTGCAACAGTCGCGTTTGGATTAATGTTTTCAATTTTAAGAAGAGGTAGAAGAATTCCCGCGGCGGTATCGCGCAAGCATGGCTGTTCAAGAATTGTAATCGGAGTCCGGTTTAATGATTCTTCTGCAATATAATTGCGGTGATCGCTATTCACAACTGTAAATAATTGACTTTGGGGAATCAGCATTGCAGCCCTGTCAATCGTATGTTTGAACATTGAGCGTGTGCCAGTGAATGTGCAATATTGCTTCGGTCGGTGATATCCGTAAAGTGTCCGAACAAAATTTTGAAGTCGAACCCCCTCGCCCCCGGCAAGTATAACGCCCATCATATTATTACTTCGATACATTATAAATTACTCTCTATTAGACAGAATATTTTTTCGAGTAAATTTTTTTCAACAAGACTAATAATATTTTATATAGAAACGGCTGATTATAATTTCAATTAATGTAAATGGCTGGCTGCAAATTCTTAATCTATTTTCTAACACCAATTGATTTTCATATAGTTATACCCCTCATGCTGTCATTATCGAAGGAACCTTATTAAAGTTTAGCTTAGAAATGGATATATGTTTGGGGATGGTTTAACTGAACTATCAATCTTAGAAAGTAAGCGAAATTGAGCTTTATTGCTATTTTACTTGATGACGGAAAATCAACTTATTTACAACTTCGTCAAACCCAATTTCCTGCTCGGCAAGCATTACAAGCAAATGATAGATCAAATCGGAGGTTTCATTTATGATCTCTTCTTTATCCCGGTTCTTTGCGGCAATAACTGTTTCAATTGCCTCTTCTCCGACTTTCTGAATGATTCTATCGGCACCTTCCATAAAAAGTTTTGTTGTGTAGGAATTCTCCGGAAGATTTTCCTTTCTTTCTTTAATCAATTTATTAAGCTGATCAATGAAAAGAGTATTGTTCTTATCAATTCCAAAACATGAATAAGTGCCTTTATGACAAGTTGGACCGTCGGGTTTAGCAATAAGAAGAAGAGAATCGTTATCGCAATCTTCTTTGATATCAATAAGATTTAAGAAATTACCGGATGTTTCCCCTTTTGTCCATAAAGTATTTCTTGTTCTGCTGAAAAAAGTTACTCGTTTTGTTTCGATTGTCTTTGCAAATGCTTCTTTATTCATAAAGCCAAGCATTAAAACTTGATTTGTCTCCGAATCTGAAACAACAGCAGGAATTAAACCGCCAAGTTTTTCAAAATTCAATTCATCTGCATTTATCATAAACGCACTCTAATTCCTTTTGATTGTAAATATTGTTTCAATTCTTTTATAGTCAACTCTTCATAATGAAAAAGAGAAGCGGCGAGAGCGGCATCAACACCAATATTAAAAACATCCAGAAAATGTTCTTTAGTACCCGCGCCTCCGGAGGCAATTAACGGAATAGTTATTTTTTCTATTACTTGTTTTAAGAATGGAAGATCGTAACCGTTCTTTGTTCCGTCATGATCCATTGATGTTAATAATATTTCTCCGGCGCCAAGCTCATTAACTTTTCTGCACCACGCAAGACCATCCAATTCCGTTTCTTCTTTTCCGCCTTTAACAAATACTTTTTTTTGCGATCCAACATTTTTTACATCAATAGCGGCAACAACAGCTTGACTGCCGAATCTTTTTGCTGCTTCAGAAATTAAAGAAGGATTTTTTACAATTGAAGTGTTAAGAGAAACTTTATCCGCGCCGGCTCCAAGCAATGCTTCAATATCTTTCAGTTCAGAGATTCCGCCGCCTACAGTAAAAGGTATTCTAATAACTTTAGCAACTTGTTTTACAAGTTCTAAAAGAGTTTTTCTTTTTTCGATTGAAGCTGTTATATCAAGAAAAACTAATTCATCGGCTCCTTCGTTGTAATATCTTTCAGCTAGTTCAACCGCAGAACCGGCATGACGCAGTTCAACAAAATTAATTCCTTTTACTACCATGCCGTTTTGTACATCAAGGCAGGGAATGATTCTTTTACTAATCAAATTTTGACAGTTCCTTCAGATCAATTTTATTTTCGTAGATTGCTTTACCAACAATAGCCGCATCGCATTTGAATTCTTTGAGATCATCTAAATCGTTTTTGCTTCTTATACCGCCGGATGCAATTAAAAATAGATCGGGAAAGATTTCTTTTAAGCTATGATAAAGACGTAAGTTCGGTCCTTCAAGCATTCCGTCTTTATCAATATCAGTAATAAGAAAGTTGTTAATACCGTAACCTTTGCATTGAGTTATATAAACGCTAATCTCAAGGTATGAATTTTCGCTCCATCCTTTTACTACAACTTCTCCCTTCTTAGTATCTGCTGCAATAATAATTTTATCCGGTGGAAAGGATTCAACAACCTTTTCAAATTCGGGTTTATTCAAAACCGGGAGCGAGCCGACAACAACTTTATCCACTCCAATTGAAAACAACTTCGAAATATCCTCGGTGCTTCTTATTCCCCCGCCGAATTCAATTTTTAATTTTGTTTTCCGTTTAATCTCTTCAAGAATTTTAAGTGAAGTAATTATTCCATCTTTTGATCCGGAGAGATCAACAATGTGAATCCATTCAAAACCGGACTCATCATAAATTTTTGCTTGGTCAACCGGATGATCGGAATAACTTTTCGCCGTGGCGAAATCTCCTTTTTGCAGACGGACAACTTTTCCGTCTAAGATATCAATTGCTGGAATTATTAACATTTTTCCACAAAGTTTTTAATTAATTGAATCCCCATTTTGCCCGATTTCTCAGGGTGAAATTGAACTCCGTAAAAATTATCTTTTTCCATCGAAGAACAGAAATCAATACCGTAATTACAAATTGAAGTTGTGTTTTCATTTACCGGAACATAATAAGAATTTGCGAAATAGAAATATTCTTCATCGGGAATTTCGGAGAATAATTTTGACTGCTTAACATACCTAATTTGATTCCAGCCCATATTGGGTACTTTAATTTTTGTTTCATCAAACTTTTCAGTTGTTTCCGGAAAAATTCCAAGACATGTTACGTTTCCTTCTTTAGATTTATCACACAACAACTGCATGCCAAGACAAATACCAAGCATCGGTTTCTTTGTTACACGCAGCATTGTAAAAAGATTTGTAATGTGAAGATTTTTTATTGCAGAAGATGCTTCGCCCACACCCGGGAAAATAATTTTGGCAGCTTTCGAGATATCACTCTCGTGATTTGTAATTAGATATTCATAGTTCAATTCATCAAGAACGTTTGCCACCGATGCCGTATTACCGGCGCCGTAATCAATCAATGCAATCATATCAATCCTTTTGTAGACGGCAAACTGCCTTTGTTTCTGGAATCGAATTTAAGCGCATTATTGAGAGCTCTTGCCAGCGCTTTAAATATTGCTTCAGCTTTATGATGATCGTTCTCTCCTCTTGCTTTAATATGTATGTTCGCCCTTAGTCCGATAGACAACCCCCTAAAAAATTCTTTAAACAGCTCTGTTGGAAATCCGCCAATCAACTCGCGCGTAAATTTGCAATTGAATGATAGAAAAGCTCTCCCGCCAAGGTCAACCGCACATTCAGCAAGAGCATCATCCATCGGCAGCATAAAACCAAAACGCTCAATACCTTTACGGTCGCCGAGAGCTTTGCTAATTGCCTCGCCTAGAGCAATTCCAACATCTTCTACCGTATGATGTTCATCAATATGTAAATCGCCTTTTACTTTAATATCCATATATATATTCGAATGTTTTGCCAATTGCTCCAGCATATGATCAAAAAATCCTATTCCGGTATTAATTTTAGATTTGCCGGTTCCGTCCAGATCCAGTTTTATTTTAATAATTGTTTCATTCGTCATTCTTAAATGTTCCGCTTTACGAACATTTTTTATTTTAGCAGCATTTTTATTCATAATACATTCCGGAGTTCATTCAAGAATTTTTCATTCTGATCCCGCGTTCCTACAGAAACTCTGAGACAATTTTTCACTTGATTACTTCTATCGCGAATGATTATTCCTTTCTCTGTTAATTTATGATAAATGTTCGTCGGATTCTCGCATTCAAACAAAATAAAATTGCTATCAGAAGTAAATACTTTTTTGATTTTTGGCATCAATTTTAATCCTTTTATTAGAAATTCTTTCTCGGAAATAATTTCAGTAACAAATTTATCTTTTTGTGCGAAATTTTTTAGTGCATCTATCACAATTTGTGAGGTCAGCTTATTAATATTATAAGGGAGTTTAATTTTATAAAGTAAATTTATAATCTCCTGTGATGTTATACAGTAACCGCAACGCGCTCCGGCAAGTCCCCATGCTTTTGAAAATGTTCGAAGCACAACGATATTTGAGAATTTTTCAACAAAATTCATCATCGAGGGTTTGCTGCTAAATTCGGCATAAGCTTCATCAACAATAATTATTCCGTTAAAATTTTTTGCTAAATCTAAAATGCTTTCGGAGTTGATGAC
The DNA here is from genome assembly GCA_021812745.1 of Bacteroidota bacterium. Next base: position 6,659 of record JAKAMS010000099.1, read on the forward strand.
ATTTCCAGTTGGATTATTAGGAGAGCAGATAAAAATTAATTTTGTGTTCTTGTTAATGGAAGAATAAATTTTATCAAGCCGCGGCTGAAATGACTCGTCCAGCATTACCGGAATTGCAGCTACATCATTAACATCGCACGCAACTTTATACATTCCGTAAGTAGGTTCAAGAATAACTGCATTATCTATTTTCGGTTCACAGAATATTCTTACCAGCAGATCAATTATTTCATCCGATCCAACTCCAATAAATAATTTATCTTTTTCGACATTCAGATAAGCACCAAGTTCATTCCTTAATTGGTTGTGAAACGGATCGGGATAACGGTTCAATTCAAGATGCAATTCATCATTTACAACTGAACCGATGCTGTTTTCGTTTGCATCCATAAGGATTCCGGCTAGATAATCTCCGCGTGCGGATGTATAGGGTTTTAATTTTAGAATGTTCTTTCTAACTAACGATTCAATTTTCATTTTTCACTCTTACTTTAATTGAATTTGCGTGTGCGTCAAGTTTTTCAAGTGAGGTTAATTTGATTACAGTAGAGGCAATTTCGTTTAATCCTCTTCTGCTCACTTTCTGAAATGTAATTGTCTTCATAAATGATTCGACAGAAATTCCTCCATACGATTTTGCATAGCCGTATGTTGGGAGAGAATGATTTGTGCCGGAAGCGTAATCTCCAATACTTTCCGCAGAGTACTTGCCCAAAAATACTGAGCCCGCATTTGTAATTTTATTTTTGATTTTTTCGGAATGATCAATATTTAGGATCAAATGTTCGGGTGCGTATTGATTACTAAGTTTAATTGCCTCATCTATCGAATCAGCAATAAGAATGAATGAATTTTTTAACGCTTCGTTGATATATTCTCCTCTTGACAAATATTTTTTTTGCCGCTTAATTTCATTTTGAACATCATTTGCTAACTTTCTGCTGGTTGTTAACAAAATTACTTGAGAATCTTTTCCATGCTCTGCCTGCGAAAGCAAATCTGAAGCGATGTAAGATGGATTTGCTTTTTCATCAGCAATAATTAAAAGTTCGCTCGGACCCGCGGGCATATCAATTGCAGATCCTTCTGGATCAATGCTAATTAAAGTTTTTGCGGCAGTTACAAATTGATTTCCCGGACCGAATATTTTATCAACTTTTTTGATTTGACTATCGCCATAAGCAAGCAAAGAAATTCCTTGCGCACCGCCGATTTTATAAAATTCATTAATTCCGCAAATCTTTGCTGCGAATAGAACTGCGGGATTAATTTTATTTTTCGTAGGCGACAAAGCAGCAACTCTTTTGCATCCGGCAAGTTGCGCCGGAATTCCAAGCATTAATAAAGTAGAGGGAAGAACAGCCGTGCCGCCTGGTACATATAGAGCAACATTTTCAATCGCTCGGAATTCCCTCGAACATTTTACACCATCCATCGTTTCTAACTCATACCCAACCGGTATCTGTTTGCCATGAAACTTTTTGATATTTTTTGCAGCAGTTAGCAATGCTTTTTTTGCTTCGCTATCCAGTAATTTTTCTGCTTCTTCATATTCTTTTTTTGAAACCAATATTTTTTCAGCGCCGTAGCCATCAAATTTTTTCGCATACTTGAGCGCGGCATCCATACCGTTTCGTTTAACATCTTCGA
>JAKAMS010000100.1 GCA_021812745.1 Bacteroidota bacterium
TTAAAGAGTTAAGAGATAAAACCGGCGCCGGTATGATGGATTGTAAGCAAGCTCTTACTGAATCCAACGGAGATTTTGAAAAAGCTGTTGAGATTTTGAGAAAAAAAGGCGCGTCTGTTGCGGCTAAAAGAGCAGAAAGAACAGCTAACGAAGGTGTTGTCCTTACTCGCGTTTTTAATAATGGTAAAACAGGTGCAATCTTAGAAGTTAATTGCGAAACCGATTTTGTTGCCAATAGCGATGACTTTACAAACTTTGCAAATTTTGTTATGGATGCAGTAATCAGCAATAAACCTGCAGATGTTGCCGCATTATTACAGATTACAAAAGATGGAAAAAATGTTGCAGATGAATTGAATGCTCTTATAGGCAAAATTGGCGAGAAGATTGAAATTTCACGCTTTGCTTTAGATAATACTTCCAACGGAGAAATTGTAGATTACATTCACATGGGTTCAAAACTTGGTGTGTTGATTGAAGCTGAAAACGTTCCAGCAGATAAAGCAGCAGAGTTTCAGCCGATCTTGAAAGATATTGCAATGCAAGTTGCAGCGATGAGACCGCTTTCAATTTACCGCGATGAAGTTGATAAATCTCTTGTAGAAAAAGAAATAGATATTTATAAAGAGATCGCGCGTAAAGAAGGCAAACCGGAACAAATTCTTGAAAAGATTGCTCTCGGCAAGCTCAACAAATTCTACGAAGAAAATTGTTTGTTCGAACAGGCGTTTGTTAAAGACAATACTAAAAAGATCAGCGTTCTTATTGATGATTTCAATAAAAAGAATTCTGCTCAGACAAAGCTTGTCAAGTTCAGACGCTTTCATCTCAGCGATGAAAATAAATGATTCTAAAGAAGGTCTTATTTCTAAATAAGACCTTTTTTTTTATATTGGAGAAGAATTATGAAAAAGAATCTTAAATACAACCGTATACTTTTGAAACTCAGCGGCGAATCTCTTGCCGGTGAACACGATTTTGGAATCAATTCCAAAATTCTGGATTTCTTTTCCGATGAAATTAAAAAAGTTCACGATCTAGGCGTTCAAATAGGTATTGTAATCGGCGGAGGAAATATTTACCGCGGATTAAATTCAAACGGACAATCTATAGACCGTGTTACGGGCGATCAGATGGGAATGCTTGCTACAATAATTAATTCTCTTGCCCTTCAAAGCGCTTGCGAAAGCAAAGGTATCTACACAAGATTGATGACAGCAATCAGCATGGAAGCTATTGCCGAACCGTATATCCGCAGAAGAGCAATCCGCCATCTGGAAAAAGGGAGAGTTGTAATATTCGGTGCCGGAACCGGTCATCCATATTTTAGTACCGATACTGCGGCATCTTTGCGTGCTGTGGAAATTGAAGCCGATGCGATATTTAAAGGCACACGCGTTGACGGTGTTTTCGATTCTGATCCGGAAATTAATCCAGGTGCGGCTCTCTTTGAAGAAATTTCTTATCTGGATGTAATGCAAAAAAATCTTAGAGTAATGGATTTGACTGCAATCAGTCTTTGTAAAGAAAATAATCTTCCAATAATTGTTTTCAATATGGATAAACCGGATAATCTTTTAAAAGTAATTACCGGAGAAAATATTGGCACTTCGGTCAGAAATATTGTTCAACCAAATAAAAATTGAAATAAATATTTAGAGGATTCTATGATTAATCATCCACAAATTAAAGATGCACGGCATAGGATGGATAAAAGCGTTGAGGCATTCAGAGCGGAAATTTCTAAGATAAGAACCGGCAAAGCTACTACCGCTCTACTCGATGGAATTAAAGTAGATTATTACGGAACTATGAGCCCGCTCAATCAAGTTGGCAATGTTACCGTTCTTGATGTACACACTCTTGCAATAACACCTTGGGATAAAAGTATGGTGCAGGCAATTGATAAAGCGATTCTTGCTTCCGATCTTGGCTTAAATCCTATAAGCGACGGAACGAACATCAAAATTCCAATACCGGCATTGACCGAAGAAAGAAGAAAGGATTTTGTTAAGCTGGTAAAGAAAATTGGTGAAGAAGCTAAGGTTGCTTTAAGAAATGTTCGGCGCGATGCGAATGATCATCTTAAAAGATTGGAAAAAGAAAAAAGTATGACCGAAGATGAACTGAAAGAAGCCGAGAAGGAAACACAAAAAATGACTGATGAACATATCTCTAAAATTGACGAAATCATCAAACACAAAGAAAAAGAAATTATGGAAGTGTAGTTTTAGCTTTTAGCTCGCCTCGTCTTCGACAACGAGTAGAAGCGGGCTGTATGCAATTAGCGATTAGAAAAAATTGGACCCCGGCAAAACCGGGGTTTTTTGTTCTAAACGGATTCAATTCATTTTTTACTTGTTTCTTGTTTGATAATAAATCCATAATTTTTGGAAGACAAAAACCTCTTAATTAAAGAAACAATTCATTCAAAGAATTAAAAAAGGAATAATTTTATGAGTTCCAACAAAGAAGAAGCTCTGCGTTATCATAGTGAAGGAAGGAAAGGGAAGATTGAAGTTATTCCCACAAAGCCCTGCTTTACAGCGCACGAGCTAGGGCTTGCTTATACGCCGGGTGTAGCTGAACCGTGTAGAGAGATTGAAAAGAACGATGACGATGTTTACAAGTACACTGCAAAGGGAAATTTAGTTGCTGTAGTTTCAAACGGCACTGCCGTTCTTGGATTAGGAGATATTGGTCCTCACGCCGGAAAACCTGTTATGGAAGGTAAGGGCGTTTTGTTCAAACGATTTGCCGATATTGATGTGTTCGACATCGAACTGAAAACACATGATCCTAAAGAAGTAATTCGTGCAGTTCAACTTCTTGAACCGACATTCGGCGGTATCAATTTGGAAGATATCAAAGCTCCCGAATGTTTTGAAATTGAAGAAGAACTCAAAAAAACTATGAACATTCCTGTGTTCCATGATGATCAGCATGGAACAGCTATCATTTCATGTGCGGCATTAATCAATGCAGTGGAAATAGCCGGTAAGAAATTAGACAAAATAAAAATTGTTATTTCCGGTGCGGGCGCTGCTGCTATTTCGTGTTGCAAACTATATGTGGCTGCCGGTGTGAAGGTAGAAAATATTGCAATGTTTGATACCAAAGGGCATGTCAACAAAAAAAGAACCGACCTAAACAAGTACAAAGAAATGTTTGCCCAAAATATAGAGTATAAAGATTTGGCAGATGGAATGAAAAATGCGGACGTTTTCCTTGGTTTATCAAAAGGCAATGTTGTATCCAAAGAGATGGTTAAATCTATGGCAAAAAATCCAATTGTCTTTGCAATGGCTAATCCGGATCCTGAAATCACTTATGAAGATGCAATTGATGCACGCAAAGATATTATTATGGCTACGGGCAGAAGCGATTATCCAAATCAAGTTAATAATGTTTTAGGATTTCCGTTTATATTCCGCGGCGCTCTTGATGTACGTGCATCTCAGATTAACGAAGAGATGAAGATGGCGGCAACGCGCGCTCTTGCTCAGCTAGCCAAAGAAAAAGTTCCGGAAATAGTACTTAACGCGTACGGCGGAAAAGAATTTTCATTTGGTCCGGAATATATTATTCCAAAGCCGTTCGATCCAAGAGTACTTTGGACTGTTGCGCCGGCAGTTGCAAGAGCCGCAATGGAAACTAAAGTTGCAAAAAATCCGATTGCTGATTGGGAAGCATACAAAATTGAGTTGCAAGAACGTCTCGGTTTTTCAACAGAGATTGCACGTGTTATGGTTCACAAAGCTCAGCAGAATCCAAAGAAAGTTGTTTATCCTGAAGGCGAAGAAGAAAAAATTATACGTGCCGCTAATTCTTGCTATGATGATAACATTGCCAAGCCGATACTTCTGGGAAACGAACAGGTAATCAAAACAAGAATAGTTGATCTGGGATTTGATCTTAAGAAGTTTGAGATTATTGATCCGGTTACAACAACTAAAGGGGCAAAGTATGAAGAAGAATTCTATCAAAGAAGGCAAAGAAGAGGTGTTACTCCGCGCGATGTGAAACTATTAATGCGGGATCCAAATTATTTTGCCGCTATGATGGTTGAAAAGGGAGATGCTCACGCAATGGTTGGCGGTTTAACTCAGCATTATCCTCAAACAATCAGACCGGCACTGCAATGTATTGGGGTTAAAGAAGGTCTAAAAGTTGTATCGGGAATGTATATCGTCATCATAAAGCGTAAAATATTTTTCTTTGCGGATTGTACAGTAAACGTTGATCCAACAGCGGATGAGCTTGCGGAGATAGCAATAAGCGCAGCGGAAGCGGTTAAAGAATTCGACATTGTTCCCAAGATTGCAATGTTATCATTCAGTAACTTTGGCAGCGCGCCTTATCCTCAAACAATCAAAGTAGCCGATGCAGTAAAAATTGTTAAACAAAAAAGACCGGATTTAATGGTTGACGGTGAAATGCAGGCAGATACTGCTGTGGTTGCAGAAAAGATTGAAAAAGAATATCCGTTCTCATCATTAAACGGAACGGCAAATGTTTTGATCTTTCCAACACTTGAAGCCGGAAATATTTCTTATAAACTTTTGCAAAGATTAACAGATGCAACTGTAATCGGTCCGATTCTGATGGGTATGAAAAAACCTGTTCATGTAATTCAAAGAGGCGATACCGTTAACGATATTATTAACATGACAGCCATTGCTGTTGTGGGTGCTAAGGATCATAAATAGGAAACGTTTCTTAAATCTTATTATTAAAAAAACCCAACTTCACTAAGAAGTTGGGTTTTTCGTTATTTATATTGCGATTAGATAATTATATCTTAGCCACATAATACCGGCAAGATTATAGTGCTAAAAAATATTTTATATATCTCCGGAAGTATGATCCTTTTTTTCGCAGGATTAATTCTCTATGGAGTAATTCTCAATTTGCGGGAAGTTACTCTTCAAGAGGCGATGTTAGAAAAAGGGATACCGAAACTGAACGACGTTCGTTTGGTGGTTGATAGAAAAAACTACCGGATAGAATTATACTCGGAAAAAGTTCTGATTAAAACATATAAGGCGGTATTCGGCAAAAATTCAGGCACGTTAAAAACTTCAGCGACCGATAATGTAACTCCGATTGGCGAGTATAAAATTTGCGCAATTGATACTGTTTCAAAATATCATAAATATTTGCATCTTAATTTCCCTAATGAACGGGATGCTGCCGAAGCATTCAAACAAAAGTATATTTTGGAAGATGAGTTAAATGCAATTTTACTTTCGGCTAAGAATAAAGAGTGCCCGCCGAAAGAGACTAAACTCGGTTCCGATGTCGGCATTCACGGAATAGGAAAGTATAACATAATATTCAAAAATCTGCCTTTCACATTTAATTGGACTAACGGCTCAATAGCTGTGAGTAATGAAAACATTGATGAATTATATTCAATAATTAAAGTCGGTACACCGGTTAAAATAACTTATTAGCGGATTGGTCTATTGAAAATCAAATACTGGCTTATAATATTTTTTCTTTTTTCAATTGTGCTCTCTGCACAAACGAATAAAAAATATGAGCTTTCAAAAATATTATTCGAAGGGAATGATGCTTTTTCTTCTTCCGACTTAAGTCTAATTATTCAGTCTAAAGAATCTCCAAACTGGTTGCTTCAATTCGTTAATAAATTTTCCAGTATCGGCGGAAAAGCTATTTATTTCGATTCTCTCATTGTTCCTAGCGATATAAATGCCTTAAAAGGTTTTTACCAATCAAAAGGATATTTCAAAGCCCGGATTAAGTCTCATTACAATCTTGATACTTCTAACAGCAGTGCTTCTTTGACATTTACAATTGCCGAATCGCAGCCGGCACATTTCAGATCGTTTGTGTTCAAGGGTTTGGAATGGATTGCACCTGAATACCAAAAGACGCTTGGAGATTATATTCATGTTGATACCACAACTGTTTATGAAGATGCAATAGTTGATGAAAAGAAAAATTACATTACAAACTTTTTACGCGATCACGGTTATATGCTCGTAAAGATAGATCGTCCTAAAGTTGTTATTGACACGATGAAAAATTATGTGGATGTGGAACTTCATTTTGATACCGGCAACCGTTATAAAATTAGCGACATAAAGACTCAACGCTCGGGTAAAGGCGCAGATTTGGTTGATGATGATTTATTGAAAGAAATAGTCGGCATAAAAATAGGGAGCTGGTACAGCAATTATGAAAATCAAAGAGGCATTGTCCGTCTCTTCAGAACAAATTTATTTACGTCTGCATCGGTAAATGGTATTATCTCTGATACAAATGGAATAAACGTTCCGCTCAATATTACGGCAGAGATTGGACTGATGCATGAGTTCTCGCCGGAAATAATTGTTAACAATGAATACAATACTTTCAATCTTGGTTTGGGATTAAACCTAATCAAAAAAAATTTTCTTGGAGGCGCGCGTAAAATTACATTCGGAACATCGGTTGCCGTACAAAGTATTTCCGAATTTTTAAAACATCCGTCTTTTTCCGATTCAACTTTTTACGGTTACGCCGATGCTCGAGTTGCAATTGAACAGCCGTTTCTTTTTGGAGCTCCGATCAATACAAAATTTGAAGTTTATCTTACTACTCAAAAAACAAAAGATGGTTACAATTCCACTCAATACGGCGGAAAGCTAAGTTTTGATTTTGAACTACCCCAATTTGCTTACTTCAATTCTTTCAATACATATTTTAATATTGAACGGGCAGAATATTCATACAAGCGCGATTATCTGATAAGTTTAATGAGCACATCATATCAGCAGAATCAAGGTTATCCTAAAAATGTAGCGGATTCTATGGCGGTGTTAAAGCTGGAGAATACTCTTGGCGGTAAATTGATTTCGGCAAATACAAATGCAGTTATAGGCGCCAATATTGGTGCAAATAAAACAAACGATTTGTTCTTTCCCACAAGAGGTTACGCCATTTCATTCCAGTTGGAAGATGGCAATTCAATTCCATACCTCTTCAGCAGAATATCAAATTCGGAATTTATCAGACCATTATTTTTCAAGACGGTACTAACTACATCATTTTATTTGCCGGTTTACGATTCAAAAGTTAACTCGCTTGGAATGAAATTTAAGGTCGGACAAATTTTTACATACCGGGGCGACAAAGCCAACATTTCTGTGAATCAAAGATTATATGCCGGAGGAAGCAACTCTGTTCGCGGCTGGGCAACTCGCCAGCTCGTTCCTAAAAATGAAGAGTTCAATCTTGATCAAAATCTTACGCAAGAAGCTATTGAAGCAATTCTTGTAAGAGGCGCGGCAACCGGCGGTTTTTTCCTTTTCGAAGGTTCAGTTGAAACACGTAACAGACTATTCGGTCGTTTTGGTTCCGCCCTTTTTATTGATTATGGCAATACATGGAACAGTAGTAAAGAATTTCGCTTTGATGGAATTGCAGTTGCGGCTGGATTCGGTTTCCGTTACTATTCAGATTTTGCGCCGTTCAGAATTGATTTTGGTTTTAAGATGTACGACCCCAATGACCGCCGTCCAATCTCTCAAAAGCAGCTCTGGAGAGATGTTTTGCAGTTTCATATCGGAATTGGTGAAGCATTTTAACAGTTTTTAAGTGTTATTCCTCATTTAATCCGTTTTTTTGTTTACCATCCCATTTTTCCATAAATTTGGCATCACTTTTTTAAGGATTCCAGATGATTTCAAGTATGACCGGCTACGGTAAGGGCGTAGTTCAGAAAAATGATATTTCCATTGAAGCGGAAATTAAAAGTCTTAACAGCCGTTATCTTGATCTTTCTCTCCGTGTTCCAAAATTCTTGATGAATAAAGAATTTGAAGTCCGTGAAAAAGTTAAAAGCCGTATCAAACGCGGGAAAGTCTATCTTAATGTTACTGTACGTAAAGGCGACTTTGAAGAAAAATTTAATGAAATAGATCCGGCGGCAGTTAAATTTGCAGTTAAACTATTGAAGGAAATAAAAAAATCTGCTAAGATAACAGAAAAACTGAAACTCAGCGATTTAATGCTCTTCCAAAATATGTTGTTCAAGGACGATAACGAACAGGCAAGTGAAGAGTTCGGTTTAGTTGCGGAAGCTATTGACGGTGCTATTGATAATTTGAACAGCATGCGCGAAGCTGAAGGGCGTGAACTTGAAAAAGATCTGCGGAAAAGAGTTCAGATAATCGAAGATGCTCTTAATAAAATTGAGAACATTTCAGACGATAGTGTTAAAGCATATTTTGAAAAGATAAAAGAGAAAGCAAAGCAATTAGTTGCCGATCTTTCTAACAA
>JAKAMS010000101.1 GCA_021812745.1 Bacteroidota bacterium
TAACGGGAAGTTCTATGTCGGCTAACTCAACCGGATATTTATTCAGAACTTTATTGATGACGAATTCATTTTCTTCGAGCGTTAATGTGCAAGTTGAGTAAATAATTTCTCCGCCCACTTTGCACATTTTTATAGCAGAAATAAGCAGACGTAATTGTTGATCTGACATAGCTTCAGCTTTGCGAACATCCCACCAATTGCTTACTTCACCCTTCTTTTGAGTAATGCCCAACGCACTGCAAGGCGCGTCAACCAATATTTTATCGAAACGGTTTTCAAACTGCCGGCTTAAAAGTTCCCCTTTTCCATGAAGAATTCCAACATTGACTAGGCTCATTTTATCAACATTGAAGACTAAACTCTTTAAACGTTCCGTAGAAATTTCATTTGCAATAAGAGTTCCTTTGTTATTCATAAGCTCTGCAAGCTGAGTTGTTTTTGAACCGGGAGCTGCGCACAAATCTAAAACGGCTTCGTTCTCTTTCGGATTCAACACCTGCGCGGGTATCATTGATGATAAACTCTGTATATAATACTTGCCAAGAATAAACTCGAGTGTCTTGCCGACAACATCACTGCCGGAAATAATACGGTAAGCACTTGGAAGATTTACTATCGGTTCTAGAATAATGCCATATCTTTTCAATTGTACGATCAATTTCTCTTTATCGGCGAAAGGAGAAATTCTTAGATATGGTTTGTAGTCACTGCCGTGATATTCGATGTAGCGGTCAAGGTAGCTCTTGCCAAAATGCTCTAGGATGTAATTACTAATGTTACTGCTGAGTTCAATCAAATTATAAACGCGTAAGATTTAGTGAATTGAAAACTTGAAGCGAAATACGCTTGAATCCTTTTGAATTGGGAAATGTTTGTTTGAAATCTTTTTCCATATCCTTCAAAAAAGCATCTAGATGTTTTTCGTAGTCACGGACAGTCTCATAAATATGCAGATCTCTTAGCGGTAATTTTAAGCTAGCTGGTTTTGTTCTGTTTCCATAAAGAATATATTTCGCTTTGAAATGATCGTCGGTTGAGATATAGGTTTCACCAGTTTCATCTGTAATTTGATAATTGTTGAAAAATGGAGGAGGAAGAAATAAAAGTTTTCCGGGTAGAGGGATAATTTCACATTCAGTTTCTTTAAGAAAATCATCCGGAAATGATTTCAATTCCTTTCTGATAATGTCAACCCAGCTTTGAGCAAACTCTTTTTCGGTCATAGTTGTATTACCACTAATGTCCAGATAATTTACTTGAGTGATTTAAAATTCAGATCTACTTCTTCAGGCTTTTCAATCCAATCAGCAATAAATATGTTTGTATCGTGTGTCGGTTTTCTATCAGATTGTCTATTCGAACAAAACACTAACTTTTTACCATCGTATGAAAACATTGGGAATGCATCAAATGTTTCCGAGTTTGTAATTTTCTCTAGTCCAGTTCCATCAATATTAATCATAAACAGATCAAAAATTCTTCCGCCTTGATCAAGCGAATGGTGATTTGAACAGAACAATATTCTTTTGCCGTCAGGATGAAAGAACGGAGCCCAATTAGCTCCCGGAAGTTTTGTTACTTGCTTAACATTTTTCCCATCTATATCTGCCATAAAAATATTTAATTCTTTCGGCTCAACGTAACCGTCAGCAAGAAGCTTTTTGTAAATTTCTGCCTCATTGCCTTGAGGACGACTTGCTCGCCAAACGATATGTTTCGAATCTCTCGAAAAGAAAGCTCCGCCATCGTAACCAAGTGTATTTGTAAGCTGTAAAAGTTTTTTAGTCTCAATTTCATAACGCCATAATTCTAAATCACCAGACCTTGTTGAGGTAAAAACAATATATTTTCCATCTGGGGATACAGTTGCTTCAGCATCATAACCCTCACCGCCAATTAAAACTTTTGGATTAGAGCCGTCCTTGTTAGCGATGAAAATATCATAAGTTTTATAAATTGGCCAAACGTATCTTCCGACAGAAAACATTTTTGATTCAGGACACTTATCATCGGCAGCATGAGTGGACGCATAAATAATTCTACCATCTTTTAGAAAGTAGCTACAAGTGGTTCTTCCTTTACCAGTTGAAAGGAGCATATAACGTTTTCCATTTTCCAGCGGTGAGCCGTCAATATTCAATTTGAAAATTTGATCGCATGGCTGACTATTTATTTCTTTCCAATCGCTTTGAAACGATAATTGTTTGTCGTCGAAACTCCAGTATGCTTCTGCATTATTACCGCCGAAAGTTAATTGACGGATATTGCGGAGATGACTTTCACCTGAAAAGCGGAGTGTATCTGCTGATGTATCATAGTTATTTTTCTGTGTTGATGCTGTAAATAAAATAAAGATAGGAAGCGTAAAAAAAAGAGCGATCCGTGTGAGGGATGATTTATAGTTCATATCAATCTTTCAACGAGTTATTGAATTCTAATTACTTTTTTTTCTTTTCGGAAGAGAAGGTAAATTCCTAAAAGAACTAGAGGAATACTAAGCAGTTGACCCATGTTAAGAAACATTCCGGCTTCGAATGACGATTGATTCTCTTTAAAAAACTCCACAAAAAATCTAAATGAGAAAACCAGAACAAGAAATAATCCGAAGATTAATCCCTGCTTAAATTTTCCCTCTTTCTTAAAATAAAACCAAAACAAAAAGAAAAAAATGAAAAGATATGCAATTGATTCATAAAGTTGAGCCGGATGACGAGGTATCATGTCTACAGACGTAAATACAAAACCCCACGAAGAATTGGTTGGTTTACCAATAATTTCTGAATTAAAAAGATTCCCCATACGGATAAAAAATCCCGCGAGCGCAACTGTAATAACAATGCGGTCAAAAATCCAAAGGTAAGTCATATCTTTTCTTTTTCTAACATAAAAGTATATTGCAATCATAATTCCAATAGCAGCGCCATGACTTGCTAATCCGCCTTTCCAAATTTGAAGAATTTCTTCCGGGTGCCTAAGATAATATGAAGGATTGTAAAAGAGACAATGACCAATACGTGCGCCAAGAACAGTCCCAAGAATCATTACCCAGACCAAATCATTTAAATCCTGCTCGCTTTTCTTTTCTTTATTGAAAATGACAAGCATTATTTGGTAACCGACTAAGAAAGACATGGCAAAAAATAGACCGTACCACCTTATTGTAATGGGGCCAATTGAAAAAATGTCTGGGTTAACATTCCAATAGATCACTAAAAACCTTAAAATGATTTTTCGACAAAGCAACTTAACTTGGAGTGCAAATAAACATTATGAAACTTAATTGGTCTATCCTGCTATCTGCTCTCGAAAGCAAATTTACATAATAGGAAACTAAGAAACCAACTAAACTATCGTTGAAATCTATTAGTTAGAGAATTTTTTTTAATTACAAGAATTACCGTTTAATTTTAGTAAGAATAATTTATATTTGACGAGAAATTATTCGGTTAAAGAAACATAGTTCGATTAATCATTTTTTGTAGAGGAATCTTCAACATTTCCTTTCTAGGCGGAATTTCTCTCAAATATTATTATAGTTTTATATGAGTCTTGACGATCTAATCAAATCTTTATTTGACCCTGCGAACCCGATTTACCTTTCTATTTTCATTGTAGTGGGGTTATTCAGTTTGATATATTTTATAAATAAAAATTTAATTAACCCGTCTATTGCTAAATACAAAAAAGAAAAAGAGAATATTGAACTCAAGTCGTCAAAAGTAATGGCATTATTTGCGCAATTGGATCCTGATCCATTAATTAGAATTGATTCTACAGGGACAATTATCGAGAACAATAAAGCGGCTCAACAAATTTTATCAACTCCTAATCTGAAGGGGAAAAAAATTAATGACGTTCTCCCGTTTATTAATTTCTCCCCCGTCAATGATTTAAAAGAAAATTATAGCAAACTTTTAACCCATAAAATTGATAATAGATTTTTCTCTGTCCTTTATAGAAGCGAACCAAGTTTAGATATTGCACATATCTATTTTCACGATATCACAGAGATTAAAACATTCCAAGAAAAATTAGTTGAGTCGCAAAACAAATTGCGTGATTTATCAGACCATCTTCAAGATTTAATTGAGCAAGAGAGACAAAGAGTTGCAAGAGGTTTACATGATGGGATTGGGCAGAGTTTATCCATGCTAAGAATCAAATTACTTAGACTGAGCGAAACTGAAACGAACCCCGCACAAAGAAATAACTATCAAAGCCTTATAGATACATTAGAAGACACTATTCATGAGTTGAAAAACATCTCTTATGATTTAAAACCAAAAATGCTGGAAGAAATGGGACTTGGTTTTGCATTGAAATACTTAGTAGATAAAGTTGCTACTGAAACTGGCTTAACAGCAGAAGTGAATGTAATCGGTGGAGAAAATCGTTTAGAAAGTAAATTAGAGATTTACATATACAGGATTGTCCAAGAAGCTATTTCAAATATTTTAAAATACTCGGAAGCAGCATATTTTAGCATACAATTAGTTATCTCAATGCAATTTTTAAGATTGATTATATCCGACAACGGCAAAGGATTTGATGTTCTAAAAGTTAGCTCAAGAAATAAGCCTACTTTAAATGGTCTGGGTCTAATTAACATGAGAGAACGGGTTGAATCTTATAAGGGACAACTAAAAATAGATTCTTCCGCAGAAACCGGAACAATGATTGTAGTAGAAATCCCTCTAGGAAAAAATTTAGTATGGCAGAATCAAAACCAATCCGCATAATAATTGCCGATGATCATAAACTCTTCCGCAGCGGAATTATTTCTCTTCTGGAAGATGTTGAAGAAATTCTTATAGTCTCTGAAGTTGAGAGCGGCGAAAACTTGATTGAAAAATATTCAGAGATCAATCCAGATTTGATTCTAGTTGATATTTCTATGCCCGGAATCAATGGAATTGAAGCTGTTAAGACAATTAAGAAAGAACATGAGGATGTTAAAGCACTCATGCTTTCAATGTATGATAGCGATGAATATGTTTTTTACGCATTAAAAAGCGGTGCAAAGGGATTGCTGAGCAAAAACACAATGAAGGGAGAATTAATTCACGCCATCAAGAACGTTTACTCCGGTAAACGTTATTTTGGCAAGACTCTAAACGAAGAGAAATTAATTGAATTAGAAAAAAAATACCGCATGCTTGTCTCTACCGATCTGGAAAGTTTTAACCGCCTCAACATGAAAGACAAAAATATTTTAGAGTATATAAGCAAAGGAATGACAAGCCAGGAAATTGCGGATCAATATAAAGTCAGCAAAAAAGCAATTGATTACTACCGCTCACGTATTATGCAGCGGTTGGGGATTAAATCTCTGCCAGAATTGATCTCGTATGCTGTTCGTTATTCCATGATTAACAAATTATTTGAAGAATAAGAAATTTATTTATGAAAACTTTTTTTGTGATTTCAAGTTTATCAATGTTTTTCTGGATTTTTCCGGCAGTAAGACAATATAAAACAGAATTGTTTTGGTATTTCCTTGTTTTTGCTTTTTCAGATCCTTTGGCAGTAATAATTTCTACCCAAATTCATTATGTCTCTAACATTCCTAGATTTCAAATCTTATCTAGTTTTTTACTAATGCTTTCTGTTTTATGGTCTGTCAAGAATAAAAAACCTATTAAAATTTTGACTGTGCTGGTTTTATCATTAGTACTATTTTCATTTTTTTTAAATAGGACTTTAGCATATAGCTTAATAGCATTAATCCATGTAATTATAACATACTTTTTTATAATAAGAACTTTGGCCTTTACGGCTAACAGCGGCAAAATGAATATTTTTCATCTAATTCTATTGTTAGAAGAAATTTCAATTGTTCTAAAAACATCTGCAATTCTAATATCGTTTAATCCCGGTTACAGTTATTATATAGCAACCAATGCATTCGAGATTTTGATTGCCATATTCTTTACAATATACAGAGAAGACAATTCAAAACTGTTTATAGATTTACGCGACGCGTGAGAATACCAATGACAATTCCAGATACAATAGATTACTAATTGATTGGAGAAAAGCATCTAGACCAGCCATTGCTTTTTCTTAAAGGAATTATTCTTTCCAGATGAAATCGAATAAAAGATAAGAAGCCGTTCCCATTATTACATCGTAACAAATCAGTACAAGGATTTCCACCAACGAGCCGGAGATTGTATTTCCATCCATTGAGAATTTTGTCAATTCAAGCAGCGTTAAAATGAGAGGTAATAGAATTGGAAATGAAAGAACCGGGTAAAGCGTTCCTTTGGAACTTGCTTTGGAAATTATTGCAGCAATAATGGTTGATGAAATTGCAATGCCTATATTCCCGAATAAAAAAGCAATTGCAAAGAGAGCTACATTTTTTACAATGAATGATGTGAAAAGAATTGAGAAAAGAAATGTGATGACAAAATTCATCAGAAAAACTAACAATAAATTAAATATAAGTTTGCCGGAAAATATTGTAGACGGAGAGGCGAGCAAATGAAGAGTCATTGTTGTTCCGCGTTCTTCTTCGGAAACGAACGCGCGGGAAAGACCCGACATTGCCGAAAAAAATATTACCACCCACAACAAACCACCCGTTAAATATTCGGTGATTTTTTCATTGCCGATTGAAAACATAATGACACTGATGGTAACAAGAATAAACATAGCAAGCGCATTAATTGCATAACGAGTACGCAGTTCCGACTGCCAATCTTTTTTGTATAGCGCAAATGCTTTCATTTGTTGGTTTGCTTCTTAAATTTTTCTAATTCGATAACTTCTGTGCATAATTGAAGATCTGAATCTTCGTTTGATGCAATTACAATTAAATTCTTTTTAGACTCTTCTTTAATAATCTTATATACAATCTCTTTGCCGGAATTGTCCAGATTCGATGTAGGTTCATCTAAAATTATTAATTGCGGCTCATGTAAAAGTGCAAAGATAAATTTTAATCTCTGTTTCATTCCGGACGAATAACCGCGCACTAAATCGTTCCTTCTGTCAAAAAGATTTAATTCGCGAAGAAGATACTCTGAGCGATCCTTATTAAATTTAATTCCGCGGATATTCGCAGAGTGAATCAGATTTTCTTCCGCTGTGAATTCATCATAAAGGAAAAGATAGGGAGAAACAAAACCAAGATAATTGTGAAGATCTTCCGGCTCTATTATTTTTTCTCCGTATTTATGAACTACTTTTCCTCTGGTCGGTGAAATTAAATCTGCTATTATTTTAACAAGTGTTGATTTCCCGGATCCGTTCGGTCCGGAAATTCCATATACATTCCGTGACGAAAAAGAAAAATTAATTCCGTCAAATATCAATCGTCTTCCAAAAAATTTGATAAGGTTATTAAGTTCTACGGTATAATCAGTCATTATAAATTACGAATTTCCCTTTTTTTATTTTGTCGCCAGATTTAGTAACAAAAAGATAAACTCCGGTAGCAAGCTTATTTCCGTTGGAATCGTGTGCATCCCAACTAATTACAATTTTATCGGAGACAAGAATACGTTTAGTAATTGAATAAACCAAAGTCATATCAACAGAATAAATATAAAGTTCCGCATTTCCGTCGCTGCTCAAAGAAGTAGGGAAAAATAACTGTGAATTTGCAGAATACTTAAATGGCTGAGGGAACGGGTAATCAATCTCTTCTGTTGAAATCTGCCCGTCGTTTACAGGAATATCATTCAAAATATTCGATTGTGAAAAAAGAAAACCGTTTATGCTCTCAAGCTTGGAATAATATCCGTTTGTAATTTTTTGCCCGTCACTAATTGGCTGAGAAGAAAGTGTATACGCAAAAGATGTGCTTGTGATAGGCGTACTGAAACCACCGGTTATATCACAATTGCTTATCAACGAAACCAACACATTATTTGCCGGATTTGATTTATCATTGAACTGTAAAAAATTATTAGATACTGCTGCTGAATTTACATTTACGGTAGAAGTCGTATTTGTAAAATCGGTAACCATTAACGGTTTGATAAGGTAATGGTAGTTTGCTGCTTCCTTAAAATATTTATTCGGTACTGCTCGGGTATCTGTAAAATATGTCCATATACCAAAATTGTTAAATTCCGATTTGAATGTTGAGCCGGCTCCTACAATTGCGTCTGCAATTGCTTTAATTGCTCTTTCGACAGGCATAAATTCCCATGTACGTTTAATAATATCTATACCAAATCTGTCTTTAAGAAAGATATTCCAGATGGCAAGATTGTAGCCGTCGTTAGCAGAAAATGTACGCTGTGGATTTCTAAAATATGAG
>JAKAMS010000102.1 GCA_021812745.1 Bacteroidota bacterium
TGAATAAAAAAATGTTCTTCCCCCCTCTCAACGAACAAATGGATTTGATTAAAAGGGGTACATCTGAAATCATTCCCGAAGAAGAATTAGTCCAAAAGCTGGAAAAATCATTAAAAGAAAATAAGCCGCTAAATATAAAACTTGGTTGTGATCCCACTAGGCCGGATCTTCACCTAGGCCACTCGGTTGTCTTAAGAAAACTTGCACAATTTCAACAGCTTGGTCATCAAGCAATCTTAATAATAGGCGATTTCACTGGAATGATTGGTGATCCATCAGGGCGCAATGCATCTAGACCCCCTCTTTCATTTGAAGACGCCCGTGAAAATGGAAAATCATATTTCGAGCAGGCATCAAAAATTTTAGATCGTGACAAGACAAAAATAGTTCATAATTCTGAATGGCTTGGTAAGATGACTTTTGAAGATGTGATTAAATTGGCATCAAAATATACTATTGCTAGAATGCTTGAACGTGATGATTTTACTAAAAGGTACAAAAGCGGTATTCCAATAAGTATGCATGAGGTTTTATATCCACTTGCACAAGCAATGGATTCTGTAGCAATTAAAAGCGATGTTGAACTCGGCGGTACTGATCAGAAATTTAATTTATTAGTTGGACGTGATATTCAGAGAGAGTTTGGGATTGCTCCCCAAGTGATTCTAACAATGCCATTACTGGTTGGAACAGATGGTGTTGAAAAGATGAGCAAATCTCTCGATAATTACATTGGAATAAATGAATCACCAAAGGAAATATATGGCAAAACTTTATCTATTCCGGATGATCTAATTTATCTTTATTACGTTTTGACAACCGATGCCACTAATCAAGAACTTAAACAATATCAGCAAAAACTTACAGATAAAGAAGTTAATCCAAGAGATATAAAACGTTCTCTAGCTAGAAAATTAGTGGAGATGTATCATTCTTCTGAAGCCGCATTAGATGCTGAATCAGAATTTGATAATATATTTGTGAAGAAAGGATTGCCAGATGAAGTTGAAGAATTTAAAATTGATCCGTCAATAAAGGAATTAGATATCTTAGACCTAATAGTAACCGTAGGGTTTGCTCCGTCTAAGGGCGAAGCACGTAGACTAGTGACTCAAGGCGGAGTTACAGTTGATGGTGAGAAAATAGTAGAGATAAAGGAAATTATCAAACTAGATCGAACAAAGATTCTAAAGGTTGGTAAAAGAAAGTTTATTAAATTAATTTGTAATTAAAGGAGGAAACCAAATTGTACGTACCATCAAAAATATTTTTCACAAAAGGTGTCGGCAGACATAAAGAATACCTTGCGTCTTTCGAATTAGCTCTTCGTAGCGCTGGTATAGAAATCTGTAATTTAGTTTCAGTAAGCAGCATTTACCCTGTTGGATGTAAACGACTAAGCAAAGAACAAGGACTAAAACTTTTAAAACCAGGTTTAATAACACATTGCGTTATGGCCCGTAATTCTACAAATGAACCTAACCGACTGATTGCTTCTTCCATAGGAGTTGCCATTCCTGCTGATAAAAATATGTACGGTTATCTTTCTGAACACCACCCTTACGGTGAAACAGAGAAGGTTGCCGGCGAATATGCTGAAGATCTTGCCGCAACAATGTTAGCTACAACGTTAGGTGTAGATTTTGATCCGGAAAAAGCATGGAATGAAAGAGAACAATCTTATAAAATGTCAGGTAAGATTGTTAATTCATTCAATATAACTCAATCAGCTCAAGGTGATAAAAAAGGACTGTGGACAACAACTATTTCTGTAGGGATTTTATTACCATAAGGTGAATATGCATAACCACTTTATCTTTTGGGTTATATTCTCAGTAATCATTATAGTGATGTTTTACATAGATCTTTACGTAACGGATCATCGTAAAGGAAAGATAGGAATAAAATCTAGTTTGATTTGGAGTGCAATTTGGATTTCTACAGCTCTCCTTTTCAATCTGATTATTTTTTTATTCCTAGAAGATGGAAAGCAAAAAGCTATTGAGTTTTTAGCAGGTTACCTTGTTGAAAAATCTCTTTCTGTTGATAATCTTTTTGTGTTTCTAATGATCTTCAATGTTTTAGGAATAAGCGATGAGAATCAGCCGCATATTTTAAAATGGGGTATTTTAAGCGCGATCGTTTTAAGAATTTTGTTTATACTTGCGGGTGTTACTCTAATAAAAGTATTTCACCCAATCATTTATATCTTTGGTTTGATATTGTTTTTTGCAGCATACAAAATGGCATTTGGAGGAGAAGTTAAAATTGATCTCAAGAGTAACTTCCTAATTAAATTTGTTTCCAAGCGGTTTAATATTCTTACAGAATATAATGGGCACCGATTTTTTACAACACAGAAATCTGTTCGTTACGTCACTCCCCTTTTTCTGGCTTTACTTTTAATTGAATCTGCAGATATAGTCTTCGCTGTAGATTCAATTCCTGCAGTAATAGCTATTACTCACGATCCTTTTATAATAATAACATCAAATATATTTGCGATTCTTGGATTACGCGCACTCTACTTTGCATTAGCGGGTATTGTTGATCTGTTTGTGTATCTAAAGTATGGTGTTGCTGTGATTTTAGCTTTTGTCGGATTGAAGATGTTAATCACTGATATTTATGAAATATCAACTTTACATTCACTGGCAGTAATAATTATTTGTATTGTTATCTCTATAATACTTTCCTTGATTAAGACGAAAAAACATTCCGCCGTTTGATAACACCCCTAAAATGCACGGGTATTACAAAAATTAAACCGGCAATCATAGGTTCAATTTGATTTAGATATTCAATATTGGTCTGCCCCCGTATTATAAACCATAATAAACTGGAGAGTACGCCACCAATAATTTCAACTAGCGCATATTTATTGGGAACTCTCATCCTTTCATAATAAGCCCCAAAGACAACTAAAATAATTCCAGGTATACAAATACTTCCAATAATATACCAGAGTGAAATTACTGATTGAACATAATATGCTAAAGTTATAGCAACAATAGATGAAAAAATTAGCCCTAACCTAGTATAATTTGGAATGTCTTTTTCTGCTGAATTCTTTCTAAGCTTAAAAGCAAAATCGCGACCGAAAGTTGTTGCACTTAAAAAGATAAAACTGTTAAGTGTGGAAATAATGGTTGCGAACATAGCAGCATAAAAAATTCCTTTAGCCCCACTTCCTAAAACCTTTTCTGCGTAAAGAGGAAAAGACAAAACCGGGTTAGACAGATTTGGTAAAGTAGCACGTGCATATAAACCAGTTGCTGTTGTCAGGAAATCAAATAAAATCATAAAGAAGACGGAAAAAATAATTCCCCACTTTGCAACATTTCCGTTCTTGGCTGCATAACAGCGCTGGTGAAATCCAGGATCGGCGAAAGTCCACAATGCAATAAGAAACCAGACTATCACATATATAGGAGAAACATTCGATGTCAAATGAAGATAGGAGTGTGGAAGTGTTTCTTTTAAGTATTGGTAATTACCCAAATTTGAATATGAAATGAATACAATAAGGAAGAAACCAATAAACATGACAAAGAACTGAAACACATCGGTATATAAATCAGATTTGTATCCACCTTTCAATAGATAAATACCGGAAACAAATAAACTGACAATCAAAGCCGGGAGTAGTTTTATGTTGAAAATTAGACTTAATAGGTTTGCTGTCATCAACAAGTAAGGTGCCGGAGAAACTAGAATAAAAATTAACACTGCAGAAACCAGCCCCACTCTCCTTCCGTATATTTGTTCAAGTTTATCAGGTATTGTAAAAAGAGATGCAATGCGAATCTTCTTAGCAAAAAATAGTGCAAAAATAAGTGCGAATATATAATATGGTAATCCTTGTGTAAACCAACTTAACAATCCATACCGATAAGTAAATTCACCTATTCCGAGAATACCTCCGTACCAAGTGGCAACATTCGTCATAATAAAGAGAAATAATCCAACTTTTCTACCCGAAAGCAAATAGCCTGGTGTATCACCATGCTCTTCTTTCTTTGGCAAAAAACCTATTAATAGTAGTATAACAAAGAAAGAAATTATTATAAATAAATCTAAGTGACTAAAAGAGACCATATTTTCTCATAATTTCAAAATCTCGAATAACAAATACAATTCCATTTTTAATTTTCAACTCAACTTCATTCGTCAAGGCAACATTACTTGTACTTTCTTTTATACCAAAAGGCAGCGGAATATTCTTGAGCCGGTATCTTAATCCTTTTGAACTGATCTTTGTTCTAGAATCAATTCCATAAATTGAAATTGTCTCGTCCGGGAAGGTCCTTAATGTTACATTACCGGAATATGCGGTTAGAAGAGATTTCTGGTGAAGTATCTTAATAGAGATCTTATTAAAATACTTTATTACAATGCCCATGTTACAAAATGTATGATCTAACCTGTTCCCCGTTGCTCCTAACAATATTACTTCATTAATTTTCTTTTTGATAGCAAACTTTAAGCACTTTTCGACATCTGTGTCGTTCTGTCTATTAACCTTAATGATCTCACATTTGTCGTAGAAGTAATCATATACGGGAGGATTGATAGAGTCAAGGTCACCAATTATGTAATCTGGTACAATATTCAGTTTTTCTGCAGAGTTAGCTCCTCCGTCAGCGCAGATAAGCGTTTGAAAATCATTTCGAATTAGATAGTTGAAAACTCTTTTGGGAGGTGGTTCTCCATTTGCTAGTATAATGCACTTTTTCATCACATACCTAACTTTATTCCAAATACAAAATTTCTTCCCGCAGCAGGAAAATATTCTTTTCCAATTCCATAAGCTGCATATAAGTTATCAAACAGATTGTTCACCTGAAAAAATAATTGTAAATTTTTTGCGCTTGGTTCTAAGTTTAAGTTATACGAAATGAATAGATTAGTAACAAAATATGAATCTACTCTATTATCAGAGTAGTCAGCTAAAGTAGGAAAGGACTTTAGCATGTTGGTTAATTTTGTGTCGTAATTATCTGTGAAAAAGTCTCCAACATATTTTAGATTTGCTTGCAAAAGGAAGTTATCGTTGTGATATTTAATTACAGCATTCATCATAAAGTTTGGAAATCCGCTAATTCTATTGCCGCTTAAGTCAATTTTGTCCGGCAAAGTTGAAGTGCCTGTCTCAAGGTAATAATAACCTTTATTAATATAATTCCTTGATAAAGAACCGTTGATAATAAATTCAAAGTTATTGTTCATTCTAAGAGTGCTTGCTGCTTCAATACCGTAATGAATGGTTTGATCCATATTACCAGTTATAGGTTGACCAAATCTATCAACTTGTCCTTGCTTTACAATTTCATCATTAAACGACATATAAAAAAAATCGAATGAAAAATTAAGGTTCTCTTTAGTTAAAGAAGTGCCAAACTCAAAATTGTTCATAGTCTCTGGCTTAACGAGCGGTTTCGAAAAATCATAAGCACCAGTAGATGTAATTTCAAATTGAGGAGTTGAACCTCCGCTCGATTCTGCCGCATCATAATAGTTGTTCAAACGCGGTTCTCTTGTTACGCGTGCAAATGAAAAATAATAATTCCACTCAGGTGTAAATTTGTAATTAATTCCAAAACGGGGATTAAAAAATAAATTACTTACCTCAAAATCGTTACCAAGATATTTTTCTGAAAACAATTTATACTTATGGTAAGCTAGCTGCCCTTCAATTAAAAAGTTAATTTGATCATTCAGAATATAGTTTTCATTCACATAGAAATTAAGAATATCTTTGCCGCCCTGGAATTTATAATAGCGGTAATCTTTTGTTAGCCCAGTTGGAAGGTTGTCAGCAAAGCTAATACTACCCCAATGGAGTGAACGGTGAATACGGAGTTCGCCGCCAAAGATTAACTCTCCATTCATATGCTTAATACTCATGCGCGGTATCCAGCCCCATTGTTTGTTCTCTACCATTGCACGTATTAGTGCATTCCCCGGATTTTCAGTTGGTTCAAATCCATTCTCATGTGTTATTCTAAAATAATTTGTATCAGCCCAAGAACCATCATAATCGAAGAAACCATTACCTAAAACTAAAAAGAGTGCATTGTTCAAAGTAACTTTATTATTAATTTTCCATTCATTCAAAAGTTCAAAGTGAGGTTGAGAAAAATTTTCGATTTCATCTGCGCGTCTTTCAAGCGTATAGGTGTAATTATTTTCTCCGGCTTCCCAATAGGAATAATTAGCTCTGCGCAATTCTTTATTCTTGATTGCGAATTTTGGCAAACCGGTATAAGCTAATCCGTCAGCAACCGGACCGCCGAAAAGGTTTAACTGTGTTGTTAATTTATCATCATACCGTACGGCACTCAAATGGTATGACTTAAAATCAATCCAGCTTGAGTTACGGTATCCGCTGCTCAATGTCTGTGAAAGCTTAGCATAAATTGAATATTTATTTGAAATCAATCCACTTGAAAATTGAGCCGAATATTTCCTAGTATTATAATCACCAATTGAGGTAGTGAAATCTATTCTTGGCTTATCGGAAAATGCAGAAGTTATAATATTGATTGAACCGCCAACTGCCGGATAACCAACAATCCCCGACCCGGCACCTCTTTGAATCTGAATTAGTTCTGTGCTTTCAAGAAGGTCAGGAAAATCCAGCCAATAGACGTTGTGATCTTCCGGATCGTTTTGCGGAATTCCGTTGATAGAGACTGATATTCTTCTTTGATCAAAACCACGAATGCTTAGATAGTTATATCCAAGTCCATTTCCATTCTCGGAATAAAAAGTAATTGATGGCTGATAACTTAGGAGCTCGGGAATATCTTGATTAACGTAAGTTTGTTTGATTGACTTCCGGTCTATTTTAGAAAAAGTTATTGGTGTAAATCCGGTTTCACCAATGCTGCCTTTCACAAGAATAGTCTGACTTGTTATTAATTTACTCTGAAGGAATACTTCTTTACTTGAATTGACAAACTCACTTACTCTAATTTTGTGAGATTCGTATCCGATATGACTAAAAATCAAAAAGTCTTTAACTTCTAATTTTTCTTTGAGCTCAAAAAAACCATTTTCATCTGTGGTTGTACCAATATTCTTTCCTTCAACAACAACGCTTGCAAAATTCAAAGGTGATTTATCGGACAAGCTGAAGACATTTCCTTTAACAGCTACCACTTGTGCATTTAACTGCAGTGAAAATAATACTAAAGCAATAATCAAGTACTTCATTTTATCTCTCCTTTTATTATTAGAAATAAAAAAGCCGTTTGGGAAACGGCAGTACTTGATAATTCTGTACCGTTTTCCTACGCTGGCATTATCCAGATCAGGTTTAAGGGTTTACTCTCAGCAATTCCGCGGCAAGTTTCCGGGATGCACCCCTAACAGCTTTTTATTTTTGAAAGAACAAACTAATTTTGAATTTTTATCTTTTGACCCTTCTTTACACGGTCATTTTTCAAATTATTCCACGTCATTAAATTAGAAACATTCACATTGTAATTCTTTGCAATTGTCCAGAGTGATTCCCCTTCTCTAACTACATGTATGGAGTTATTTGCATTTTTTGAATTTTGTTTTGATACAGTTTTATCAATCTTAGCAGAAGATTGCTTACTGATATTCAAAGTCTGCCCTACAATAATTTTACTGTTCTTCAAGTTATTCCACTTAATAATTTCTTTTGAAGTAACATTAAATTTTTCAGCTATATCAGAAAGAGTTTCGCCGCGTTTTACTTTATATGAGCCCAGATTCTCTTTAGATGTTTTAGCAGACTTAACTTTTGTTACACTATTCGATTTTGACGTTTTTGAAGAAGGATCAACATCAGAATAAATTTCAATTGTTTTGCCAATGACTACATTATTGTTTTTTAGATTGTTCCAATTTTTTATGTCAATAACCGAAACTTTAAACATTTCGGCTATTGATCCAATTACATCACCTTTTTTAACAGTATAATGAAGAACATTTGCTTCTTTCCGTGTAGTATTATCGCCAAGTGAACTAGTAACACCTTTTCCGTGGACGATTAACACACTTCCGGCAATTAATTTGTTGGAGTTAAGTTTATTCCATTTTCTCAACTGCGCTACAGAAACGCCGAACTTCTTGGCAATTCTACCCAATGATTCGCCTTTTCTTATCTTATATTTAGAAGTTTTACCGCTTACGTTTGCAAGTCTGCTCTCTCCACTTCTATCATC
>JAKAMS010000103.1 GCA_021812745.1 Bacteroidota bacterium
CTATTCAATCTTGGCGGACCGGATTCTATCGAGGCAATCGAGCCGTTTTTATATAATCTCTTCTGCGATCCGGATATTTTTAATCTGCCATTCGGACAAAAACTTTTTGCTAAATTAATTTCCAGCAAACGCGCACCTAAAGTAGCTAATGAATACAAACTCATCGGCGGAAAATCACCAATTAATGAATGGACTGAGAAACAGAGAGCAATGCTTCAAGAATATTTGCGCAAAGATTTTCCGGCAATAAATATATATACTGCTATGCGTTACTGGAAACCTTTGACGGATGAAATAGTGGCTCAAGTTGAAAACAAAAACTACAACAAGATTGTTTTGCTTCCTCTCTATCCTCATTATTCAATTACTACTATCGGTTCCTCATTTAACGAATGGAACCGGCATTACAAAGGTGATTCTTCTAAACTGGTTTACATTAAAGAATTTTATTTGAATGGAAAATATATTGAGGCAATCAACCAGAGAATTGATGAGACTATACTAAGATTTCCGGAACAAGTAAGAAATGAAATTCAGATCGTTTTCAGTGCGCACGGAACGCCTGTTAGCCTTGTTAAAAAGGGCGACCCTTATAGCAATCACATAAAACAAACAGTTGAGGCTGTAATGAATGCAAGAAATCATTCTCATCCTCATCATCTTTGTTTTCAGAGTAAAGTTGGACCGATGAAGTGGCTTGAACCCGCCACAAATACTATGATTGAAGAACTTTCTTCAAAGAACAAGAAGCATTTACTGATTGTTCCCATTAGTTTCGTCTCCGATCATGTAGAAACTTTATTCGAATTAGATATTGAATACAGGCATGTTGCTGATAAAGCCGGAATTGAAAATTATATTGTGATGAAGGGTTTGAATGATTCAGAGTTGTTTGTTCAAGCCCTTGCAGAATTAGTGATAAGTCAATTGTGAAAAAAATCTATTTCGCATAGCATTTCACACCCGTCTTTTCACATTTAGCGGATAATCTTTTTAAAAAAAATAGATCGTGTAAAAAACTAATCCGCAACAAAACTCTGGAGAAGAGTTATGAAACAGAAATTTTTCTTTTTATTTGTGATCATTTTAATGAGTACGATTATTTATCCACAGACTAGTAAGAATTCGGACAATCCTTTTTTTAAGGAATGGAAAACTCCTTTCGAGACTCCGCCTTTCAATGAAATTAAAACCGAACATTTTTTGCCCGCAATTGAAGAAGGAATCAAATTAGAGAAAGCTGAAATAGACGCTATCGTAAACAATAAAGAAAAGCCGACATTTAAAAACACAGTTGAAGCATTAGAAAAAAGCGGCGAATTTCTTTCCAGAGTAACCAGAGTTTTTGGCGGATTAACCGGCGCAAATACCAATGATGAACTTCAAAAGATTGCCCGCATTACTACACCAATGTTTGCAAAACAGAGAGATGATATTAGTCTTAATCCGCAACTTTTTGAAAGAATCAAAACGCTCTACTTAGAGAAAGAAAAACTAAAATTAAAACCAGAGCAAAAAACAGTTCTCGAAAATTATTATACAAATTTTGTAAGAAGCGGCGCTAACTTAACTACGGAAGAAAAAGAAAAGCTAAGAAAGATTAATGAAGAAATGTCAATGCTCGGATTGAAGTTCAGTGAAAATAGTTTGAAAGAAACCAATGCAGTTGCATTAGTTATTGACAATAAAGATGATCTGGCTGGACTTCCCGATGACCTAATTAAGAATGCTGCTGAACTTGCAAAGGCAAAAAAGATGGAAGGCAAATGGGCATTCACTCTTCAGAAGCCGAGTTTTATTCCATTTCTGCAATATTCCACAAAACGCAATCTGAGAGAAAAGCTTTTTAATGCGTACATCACACGTGGCAATAACAATAATGAATTTGATAATAATAAAATAGTATCAAGAATTGCTTCGCTAAGAGTTTCAAGAGCGAATTTATTGGGTTATAAAACTCATGCGGATTTTGTCCTTGAAAGAAATATGGCAAAGAACTCCAATGCAGTTTATAAATTTCTGAATGAACTGTGGACGCCGGCATTAAAAAGAGCGAACATGGAAGTTGCCGATATGCAGAAAATTATTGATAACGAAGGAGGCAATTTCAAATTAGAGCCATGGGATTGGTGGTACTATGCAGAAAAAGTTAAGAAAGAAAAATATGATTTAGATGAATCTATGCTTCGCCCTTATTTTCAAGTTGATAATGTGCGCGCCGGTGTTTTTGCCGTTGCTTCCAAACTATACGGAATAAAATTTGTCGAACGGAAGGACATCCAAGTTTATCATCCTGACGTGAAAGTTTTTGAAGTTCAAGAATCAAACGGAAAACACATTGGCATTTATTATTCAGATTATTTTCCGCGCGACGGCAAGAGAAGCGGTGCATGGTCAAGCGGATTCAGAGGTCAATCAAATATTGACGGCAAATTTGTTACTCCGCTGGTATATAATGTCGGCAATTTTTCTAAACCAACCGCGGACAAACCCGCTCTGCTTAGTATTGATGAAGTGAATACTTTATTCCATGAATTCGGACACGCACTTAATTCTTTGTTCTCTAACACTATGTATCCCGGCGGGAAATCTACACCAAGAGATTTTGTTGAATTGCCTTCCCAGATTATGGAGAACTGGGCGTTAGAACCTGAAGTTCTAAAAATGTACGCGAAGCATTATCAAACCGGAGAAATTATTCCTCAAGAATTAATTGATAAGATTGAGAAGTCACGATTGTTCAATCAAGGATTTGAAACCGTTGAATACCTTGCAGCATCATTCTTAGATATGGATTGGCATACTCTATCTGATACTAACGAACGAGATGTACAGCAATTTGAAAAGCAGTCATTTGCTAAAATTGGATTGATACCGCAAATTCAATCACGGTATCAGAGCACTAATTTTAGCCACATGATAGGCGGTTATTCTGCCGGTTATTACAGTTATATTTGGGCTGCGGTTCTTGATGCCGATGCATTCCAGGCATTTAAGGAAACTACTTTATTTAATAATAAAGTTGCCTCAAATTTTAGAAAATATGTCTTAGCAAAAAGCGGAACTGAAGACGCAATGGACCTTTATAAAAAGTTTAGAGGCAGAGAACCAAAAGTTGACGCATTGCTGGCTAGAAGAGGATTGAACTAATATATGTGAGAAATAAGGTGCGAGATGCAAGAGCTTTGAAATCTTGTCGCCTCGTCTTTTACTTTTAGCATTAGCGTGTGTGTGAATTAAAAAATATAGTTTAATAAACTGTTGAAACAGTTAAAAAGATCATAGTTTCTTTGATTAACACCGCGATTAATCGCGGTGTTAGAAACACAAAGCACAATGTTAGAACGGTTTTAACGGTTTAAATTCTAATTCACACAATGGTTTAGCATTAATATTTTTTTATGAATCAACCGGAGAAATAACGTGAGATCGAAATTTTTATTATTGGCAATCTTTATTGGAATATGCGCATTCACATATCAATCGAACGAGAATAAAATGGATAATCCTTTTTTTAAGGAATGGAAAACACCTTTTCAAACACCTCCTTTCAATGAGATAAAGAATGAACATTTCATGCCGGCTTACGAAGAAGGTATGAAAGAACAGAAGACGGAAGTTGAAGCAATCATTAACAATCCGGAGAAACCTACTTTCAAAAACACAATTGAAGCGTTTGAGAAGAGCGGAAAACTTTTCACAAAGGTGAATAATGTTTTTAATTGCCTTAACGGTGCAAATACAAACGACTCACTCCAGGAAATCTCAAGAAAAGTCGCCCCAATGATTGCCAAACATTTTGATGAAATTTATCTTAATGAAAAATTCTTCGACCGCGTAAAAAGTATTTATCAAGAAAAAGATAAACTCAATCTTACAACCGAACAAAAAGTTGTTCTAGAAAATTATTATCTGGATTTTGTACGCGGCGGTGCTAATCTTAGCAAAGAAGCTCAAGAAAAATTCAAAAAGATAAACGAAGAACTTTCTCTTCTAGGTGTTAAATTCGGCGAGAATATTCTTAAAGAAACAAACGCTGTTGGGTTAATTATTGATAATAAAGATGATCTTGCCGGCTTGCCTGCCGATGTCATTCAAGGTGCCGCTGAAACTGCAAAAGAAAAAGGATTAGAAGGCAAATGGGCTTTCATACTTCAAAGACCAAGCTGGACTCCATTTCTTCAATATTCCGAAAAAAGAAACCTCCGAGAAAAATTATTCAAAGCTTATCTAAACCGCGGAAACAATAACGATGAATTTGATACAAAAAAAATTCTTACTAAGATGGCTTCACTGCGTGTTGAGAAAGCAAATCTTTTAGGTTACAAAACTTATGCGGATTTTAAACTTGAAATCAATATGGCTAAGAACCCGGAAAACGTTTACAAATTTCTAGACGACCTTATGGTACCAGCTTTACACCGGGCAAGGCTTGAAGCCGATGACATGCAGAAGATGATTGATAATGAAAAAGGTAATTTCCAATTAGAGCCTTGGGATTGGTGGTATTACGCAGAAAAAGTTAAGAAAGAAAAATATGCTCTGGATGAAGAGATGCTTCGCCCTTATTTTAAACTAGAAAATGTTATTGACGGAGCTTTTGGTGTTGCAAATAAACTTTACGGATTGAAATTCGAAGAGAGAAAAGATATTCAGGTTTATCATCCAGACGTAAAAGTTTTTGAAGTAAAAGAAGCAAACGGCAAACATCTTGGGATTTTATACACGGATTATTTTCCGCGCGACGGCAAACGAAGCGGTGCATGGATGAGCGAATTAAGAGGTCAATCAGATATTGATGGACAATATATTTCTCCTGTAGTTTACAATGTTGGAAATTTTACAAAACCGACAAAAGACAAACCGGCTTTACTAAGTTTTGATGATGTTTCTACATTATTTCATGAATTCGGTCACGCTCTGCACGGATTAATAGGAGTATCGGTATATCCAACCGGAAAAAGAGTTCCGGTTGATTTCGTCGAACTGCCATCTCAAATAATGGAGAACTGGGCTTCGGATCCCGAAGTTCTTAAAATGTACGCTAAACATTATAAAACAGGAAAACCGATCCCGAAAGAATTAATAGAAAAAATTGTAAAGGCAGGACAGTTCAACCAAGGATTTGATACAGTTGAATATTTAGCCGCATCTTTTCTAGATATGGATTGGCATACAATAACAGATACAAAAGGTAGAGACCCAATTAGATTCGAGAAAGAATCTTTATTAAAACACGGATTGATACCGGAAATTGAATCTCGTTATCAGAGTACTAATTTTCAACATATCTTTTCGGATGACGGTTATGCGGCGGGATATTACGGTTATATCTGGGCCGCAATTCTTGACGCAGACGCTTTCGCCGCATTCAAAGAGACTCATAATGTGTTTGATAAAAAAACAGCAGAAGCATTCAGAACTCTTCTTGAAAAAGCCGGCAGTGATGATCCGATGGCTATTTATAAAAAGTTCAGAGGAAGAGAACCAAAAGTTGACGCGCTGCTAATTAAAAGAGGATTGAATTAATTATTAGAAAGAGGTAAGGAGCTAGAGGTAAGAGGTAAAAAACTAGAGAAAGATGTTTCTTTTTTCTTACCTCTCACTTCTAGTTTCTAGCACAAAAATATGGCTAACAAAAAATCAATTACAATACTCGGCGCAGGCATATCGGGATTAGCAACAGCGCATTGGCTTAAGAAAGAAGGTTTTGATATAAAAATTCTTGAGTTGAAAAGCGAGCCGGGCGGTTCGATGGAAACTATTAATCAGAATGGATTCTTAGTAGACTTTGGACCCAACAGCGGTCTTGAAACAACTCCTCTTATACGCCAGCTCGTTAATGAAGTTGGGCTTTCAGATGAAATGATCTATGCAAGTGAAATTTCAAACAAGAGATTTATTTTGAGGAACAATCAGCTTCATGTTTTGCCTACAAGCGCTTCTGTCTTTCTTAAAACAAAATTATTCTCTTTGAAAGGCAAACTCCGTTTGTTCGGCGAACCGTTTATTGGAAAATCATCTGACGGTTATTATCAAAGCATAGCAGAGTTTGTACAAAGAAGACTTGGAAAAGAATTTCTAGATTATGCAATTGATCCGTTTGTTAGCGGCGTATTTGCCGGAGACCCTCATAAATTAAGCGTCAAATCGGCATTCCCCAAATTATACCGTCTTGAAGAGATTTACGGAGGATTGGTAAAAGGAATGATCAAAGGCGCACGTGAGAGAAAAAAACGCGCAGAGGAATCGAAACAAAGCGCAAAAATGTTTTCCTTCACTAACGGCATGCAGACATTCCCAAAAGCAATAGCGAAAAATCTAAGCGGCTCCATTTTATATGAATGCAAAGTAGAGAGTGTTAAACGCGTTTCCGGTTCAACAGAAACTAAATGGAAAATTTTATACGAACAGAATGGTGAGCAGCATGAACTAGTTACTGACCTTGTATTATCAACGGTGCCTGCGTATGTAACTTCAAAAATATTTGGTTCTCTTGATAAAAATCTCATTCAACATCTTGATGATATTTATTATCCGCCCGTAATGGTTTTATATCTTGGCTTTAATAAAAAAGATATCGGTCTGCCTCTTGATGGGTTCGGTTTTTTAATCCCGTCTAAAGAGAAGAAGAAATTTCTAGGCGCGATTTGGAGTTCAACTATCTTTCCAAACCGCTGCAATGATGATAAAGCCGCATTCACGCTCTTTGTTGGCGGCGCCCGCTCTCCTCAATTGTTTGATACCGACAAACAAATATTGATTGATAACGCTCTAAATGAGTTTAAGAAGATAATGAAGATTAACGCCGATCCAGTTATTCTGCAAGAAAGAATATGGCAAAAAGCTATTCCCCAATATAATCTTGGATACATTGAGCACGAGAATTATTTTGATAAATTTGAAAAAGAGAATCCCGGAATTTTCCTAGGCGGGAACTATCGCGGTGGAATTTCTGTAGGAGATTGTGTTAAGAACTCTGAATTAGTTTTTAATAAAATAAAAGAGCTATTAGTGTAGAATGTAAAATTTATAATGTATAATTAGGGTTTCGAGAATAGGTGTAAAGAAAATGAAGTTTGAAAATGTGTTGGTGAATAAAAGTTTTGAATTTGCTATACGAATTGTAAAAAGTTATAAGATCCTTTCGGAAAGAGACAAAAGTATTTATCCAATTTATAAGCAACTTCTTAGAAGCGGAACTTCCATTGGTGTAAATGTCGCAGAAGCACAAAGTGCATTCTCAAAGAAAGAATTTATAAGCAAGTTGGTATATCATTAAAAGAAGCTCGTGAATCAGAATATTGGCTAAGGTTATTAAAAGCGACAGATTTTTTGCGTGATAATGAGTATGAAAGTCTTTATAAGGATTGTCTAGAATTAATAAAATTATTAACAGCAATTATAAAATCATCTAAACAGAATTTATAAATGTATAACTTCATTCTACATTCTTAATTATACATTTTACATTCTCCAACGGAGGAACTATGGCAACATTTCCAACAAAAAGATTGCGCAGACTAAGATATAATCCAACAGTGCGGGATCTTGTACGCGAAACAGTATTAACAAAAAACGATTTAATCTACCCACTCTTTGCAGTAACCGGACAAAAAATAAAAAACGAAATCAAATCTATGCCGGGCGTTTTCCAAATGTCTATTGACGTTTTGGTTGAAGAATGCAAAGAAGTTGAAAAACTTGGCATTCCCGCAGTAATTCTTTTTGGAATTCCGGACCACAAAGATGAAGTAGGCTCCGGCGCTTATGATCCAAACGGAATTATTCAACAAGCTGTCCGAGCAATTAAGAAAGCAACAAAAAAATTGTTGGTAATAACAGATGTTTGTTTGTGCGAATATACTTCGCACGGTCACTGCGGAGTTTTAAACGGAGAAAAGATTCTAAATGACGAAACGGTTGATTTACTTGTAAGAGAATCTATATCACACGCAGAAGCGGGCGCAGATATAATCGCTCCGTCAGATATGATGGACGGACGAATCGGTGCAATCCGCAAAGCACTTGATGAAAAAGGATTTACAGAAATACCGGTAATGAGTTATGCGGTTAAATACGCTTCCGGTTATTACGGACCGTTTAGAGACGCTGCGGAATCCACACCTGCATTTGGCGACCGCCGCTCTCACC
>JAKAMS010000104.1 GCA_021812745.1 Bacteroidota bacterium
GAAAAACCGATTATTGCCACTACTTTGTTATCTAAATCGCAAAGTGGAAATTGTACAACAGAAAGATTGCGCACTGTCCCAGTTGTTATTGGAGCAGAATTACTATCTATAATAACCGAGTTTGTTGAATCAATAATATATGAGTCAACTGTTTTATAAAGATTAGTTAAATATTTTGGAAGAAAATCCTCTTCTCTCTTGTTTTCTAGTTGATTTGTTTTGAAACCAAGGGAATCAGCGTACTTATCGTTAACAAGAATGTAATTGTTGACTGCGTCTTTAATCCAAAAATATTCATCAAGTTCATTAATTTCTTTTTGAACTTTTGCTCTCTCAATAAAAGTAAAAGGAAATGTTAACTTTATTTTATTAATAACAGAGATGATTCTTTTATTGTCAACAATTTTTTCCAGTTCGGTAGAGGCAATCCACAGTTTATGAGTTTCTGAACTTTTCCAGTTTTGAGCTGAATCAGTGAAATTTATCAGGAAATAGACATTATTCTCACTTCTCATGGGAGAAATTACAACTTCATAGCTCGATGTACCTAATTCAGATTCAAATTGAACAATATCTTTTGAGATCGTTTCATATTTTCTTACATCAATAAAAATTCTTTGGAGAGTTAGTAATTTATCCTCATCAAATAGTTCAAAAAAATTCGATTGGGCATTCGAAGATGGAACAAGTTTTCTGAATTCCGTACTAAGCGCAATAATCTTTCCGCCTTTATCAATTATTACAGAAGGTGTTCCGCTCAAATTTTGTTGTAAAGTATTTGTTTTAACATTGTTCGTCATATCTGCTAAAATATCACTCTTAGAATATTTGAATATGGGGTATAGGTTTTTGTGCCTAATAATTGTCTTACTCTATAATACGTTACTCCGCTAACCGGAGAACGGTCAATAAAAGAAGTTTTATCCGAGCTTACATTTCCAATCTCAACAAAATCATTAGATCCTGTCTGACGCTCAATTATTGTTCCTTTAGAGAGACTTTGACTATTATCTTTCCATGACAGTTGTAATCCTTCTGCAACAAATGTCGAAGTCAGTTCTGATGGTGCATTAACATCGGCATGGAAAGTAGTTAAGGTAACAATGTTTGAATAAGAACTCATAGTTGATTGAGTAAAATAAGCAACACGGTAGCTGTAAGCGGTACTAGCAGAAACCGAATTATCATAATATTCGGTAATGTTAGGACCTTCAGTTATTTTAAGAATTTTAAACTCATTCGTTGTTGGATCAGTTCTTTCAATTTGAAAAGCGGTTTCATTTAACGCAAAGTCAACCCACTTAAGATGAACTGAACTAGCTCCAATCGCTTCCGCTTGTAAATTCCAAGGACCATCTGGCAAAGAACTGGTGCTAACAATATTGCTAGCAGAAGAACCAGATTCATTATAAGCTTTTAAATAATAGGAATATTCTTGATACTGTGACAAGTTTCCGTCAGTATAGCTTAAGTAGCTAACAGGAAGGTTTTTAATTTTCCTAAATGGAATTTCAACGCCATTGATAACATCTCTTCTCCACAATTCAAAACCATCGGCATTTTTTTGCAAATATGGGTCCCATTTTAGAATAACCGAATTATTACCATAACGAGAAAGCACTAAATTGGTTGGAGCTTGAGGTACCTTGTCCTTGACATAAATATCATCTTGCAATTTACTTTCTTTCCACTTGCCCCCTTTGTTATACACTTTAATACTATAACTAATTTTTGTATGAATTAAAGCAGAGTCAACTTCAAGATAAATTGTAGGATTTCCATCTGTTGGTTGAGTATATTTTTTAACGAATGTTTTATTGACGTAGAGTTCATAGTAAGATAATCCTTGTCCGCTGGCGCCGTCTGCGGCTTGATAGTTAACCACATTTTGCCCCACCATTACAGTGTCTCCAGTCTTGGGACTAAACACGTTAATAGTTGGTGTGGTGGACGTCTGTGTATCTGTAACTGATTCAACACAGCCGAACAAAAAACCGACGAGAAATATTATCAGAATTGAATAACTAAATATTTTTTTCTTGGAGTTGGTCATCTATTTATTTTTTTTATGATCTATAATTTAATGAATGAGAATCAGTTTTAATAGAGATATTAAACTCAATTTTCAACATTATCAAAATCAACAAGTAACGAACGTGATTCATGTGCTTCCATTTTTTCCAGATAGAAATAGATAGTTTGCCCTTCGCTTGTCAATTTGTATTTAGGAATTTTAGTATTAATTATGTCTGAAGATACTTCAACATTAGTAACTTTTTTGTTAAGATTAACTTGAATAACCAGTTCATCAATTTTTTCATTTCTTGGATTAGTAAATTCAACAGCAATTCTGCGTTTACTTCTTGTTTCATACCTAACTTCAACGCCCTGCCGTTTCATCCACCATGCTTGTAATTCTTTTAGAGATGTAATCCACATCTTTTTAGTGGCAGCATATTTTAAGATGTCGCTAATTACAGAGGAATATTGCGGCTGCAATTGGTAATCAGTATGAACCTTAAAAACATAAAGCCCTCCTTCAAATAAAACACGGTCAACATCCTCTTCATAAGTATAACGCTGAAAATTAGTATTCACCAGACCATAATTGCGCACAACCTCATAATCATCACGTGCGGTTTTTGTGATAATCATTATCGGTTTATTATTCCGGACTCTAATCTCCGGTACTGAACGATCTGTAAGTGAATCAGTTACCAAGAATTCATAATTCTGAGACGCCATAGCTTGCAATGTGTTATCATCATAATAACCATTTAATGGCATAATTGCTTTCACAGACTTGCCACTGATCTTACTTAATGTATCTGTTACAAACTTGAACGTTGAGAACTGGACTTCTTTACTAAATAATTTGTTTACAGTGTCCTGCGGAGATTCAATATACCCTATATCAATTATAGCACCTAACTCACCGTTTTTAGTCAATGATTTTACAAAACCTGGGTTTTTAATTGCTACAGTTGGATCTATAAAATATGTTACGGGTGTTTTAGATGTATTAAGAATCTTAGTGAGATTGTAAATATTTCCCGGTTGATCTTTTATGGTTGGAATCATCACTAATGCCGCATCATATTGAGCCGGCCAATCTTTTACAAAAGCGGTAGGTTGGTAGATCAACCAATTAACCGAATTATTAAAAAGTCTCTCAAAAAATATATAATCTTTTTGAACACCAATAACAGAATTAATCTCGAATCCGTACCAAACAAATCTTCCTTTGCCATATGTTCCGTATGAAATGCCTGCACTCTTTTGAATTTCTTCTCTAACTAATCCCGCTTCCCGTCTAAAGTCGTACCAAAAACTTACTTGTGTTGTTCTTGGTTCTACTACTTCTGCATAAATTGGGCGATCCCAAGTTGCAACCTTTAATGCATATCCTGTAGGAATTTGAGCTGTAATAGGAAGGTTACCTCGTAAGGTATGAACTTTATAATATTCTTCAGGTTTGATTTCCCGATTAAAATTCATACCAAAAACTTCTTTAAAGAAATCCCATCCTCTCCATTTACCTTCATCTGAATACGTGGCTGGTCCGCCGGTAACAAAAATACTTCCGCCATTTTCGACATAACGTTTCAGCTGCATTATTTCTTTATCGCTCAATGATTTTGAACCTGGTAAGACAATTAATTTATAATCGAAATGTTCACCAAGTTCTATAGTTTGGTCTGTAATTATATCATAATCTAGCTTAGCATCTTTTATCTTCTGTTTCCAAGTATCAACGTTGTCCTTTAACCATGTGCTTCCGGGGTTGAGCATATTCTCGGTATATTTGGAATATAAAATTCCAGCTTTAGCTCTTTTCTCGCTTGATAGGAATCTTAAATTTTCTTTTGTAGGCAGAATTTCTTTCAGCTCATAATTGCCATAAATATTTTTCACAATGAGAAGAAAAACTAGAATGGCGGAGATTAGAAGGACTAATCCGCTGAGAAAAATTATAAGATAATTTACCCTAAGCCCTTTGGCTTCTTTTACCGCCACCTCAAATTATCCTCTTGTTTGCGATCTTGACTCGATGGGTCAACATAACCTTCATTTGTATAACGCATAAATTTTTTCTTTTGACCCGGTCGTTCCGTTTCATTAAAATGAGATGACTCTCCAGTTGACCGTTGATACCTTTCACCATATGTAGGTGGCGATGTTCCAACAAAAGTAGGTCTTAATTCCGGACCGCGTGACGAATCTTCGTATGGTATATTTGAAGGTTGGCGTTGATATTCATAACCAAACTCTTGCTGCGGTATATCAAATGTTCTGCGTTCCGGTGTAAGTCTCTGCTCTGCCATAAGTGGGGCTGGAGCTAACAGTTCAGCTGGTAATGCAGCCGGTTGTGCGGCTTGAGTTGCAACACCTTTACGTTCTCTTACTTTGTAAAGAATATAAGCTCCCACAGAGAGTATAAATGTGGAAATTGTTGCAACCAAAATTATGAGAGAAAGTATTGGAATTAATTCCATAAAAACCTCTATTAAAATCTTTTTGTTATTTTGAAGCGATTGTAGCCGGAACTGTTTTGGAAGATGACACTGGAGTATTGCCCAAACCAGTTCTTTCTAATTTCCCCCATGTCATCCTTACACCAAGAAATTCTTCAACTGTCGCCATAGCTTTTGTAACATCAATTAAGAGAATAAAAACAATTCTGTAAATAATTGCATACGGTACTAACCTGAATTCTTCTTTTTCTGCCGCCACACAATATACAGCTGCCATTAGATCTAATACTGCAATTCC
Organism: Bacteroidota bacterium; assembly: GCA_021812745.1. Next base: position 4,774 of record JAKAMS010000104.1, read on the forward strand.
TATCCACCATAAAAAGATAAAACTTGACAGCCCATAAAAGATAGCAATAATAATGAAATAAAGATTTACAAAGATATTCATTGCCGGCCAAATTAATGCTTCATAAAACATTGACCACATAATCAAACTATTGTTAAAATTTACTGTGGGATTAAAAAGATACCGTTTATGTTTTCTTATTGCTTGAAGAATTCCTCTTGTCCATCTATATCTCTGTTTTAATAGTTGATAAATAGTACTCGGAGCTTCTGTATAAGCAACAGCGTTTGGTTCATATACAATTCTCCAACCGTGCGCTAAGATTTTAAGAGTAACATCAGCGTCTTCCGCAAAAGTGTCACTGGAATAGAAACCCGCATCTCTTAAAGCTGTCTTTCGAAATAAACCTATAGGACCAGGAATGATATTTACCATTTGGATAAATCCTTGCGCGCTTCGAGCCATATTCAAACCTTCTAAATATTCAAGCGCTTGAAGGTCGGTAAGAATTTTTTTTCTATTTTGTACTTTAACATTACCGGCTACGGCACCAACAGCCGGATCAATAAAATGTCTTACAGCCATTCTCAAAGAATTTGGAGTTAATTGAGAATCTCCATCCATACACAAAACAAATTGAGCTTCAGAATATTGTATCCCGGCATTCAACGCTTTGGCTTTGCCGCCATTCGGTTTGTTAATCATAGACACTTTAACAATGCCGTTTCTTCCCTTTTGATTACCAACTAACGATTCTCCAACAACTGCAGTATCATCTGTTGAACCGTCGTTGACAATGATAATCTCATAGTTCGGATAGTCTATATCGAGTAACGATTCAATTGAATATCTTAAGACAACTCCTTCATTAAACACCGGAACTATAATCGAGATGAAAGGATAATACCCTTCTTTAGTTTGAACCGTATATCTTGTGTTGTAAAAATAAGCCATGAAGAGAATGCCAAAGTATCTGATTAATAAGATAAATAAAAAGATAACCAACGAAACGATAGATGAATAAACAAATAATCCACTCCATGTTAGGACCGTTAATGGAACTGTAAGTACTATAGTGATAATTAATAAGAGAGAAAAAAATCCTGAAATGAAAATAACTCTTAGTTTCTCAGTACCAAGATTTCTTTTGGGCGGCTTGACCTCTCTGTTATCGAGAGCAATCTGATATTTTTGATTTTTGGAGTCCACTATTATTCTTGCATCAGATATTAATCAATTTAATTAGACAAAGATGGTGCCATTAAATCAAGTGATTTAATCGAAATTTCAATGCTATTCTGGCTTTCAGATGTTCCAAGATTAAATTAATAGTAATTTTGACTCATTAGGAAACAAATTTAAGACGAATATAGTTTTTTTATTAACTTGTTGCAAGAGAATAAGTTAAAAGTAACCCTTAAAGAAAGAGCATAGAATAATCTTATAAATCATTTTTAGTAATAGTAACCATTCTTATATAAACAAAAAAGAAGAATTAACATTCACGAGTTTTTAAAAAACTCTCCAGTAAGCGTTTAGCGAAGCGGATATGTTTTTGTAACTATTACCGTATCTGGAATTATTACCATAACCAATTTTCCCTTCAATGCTCAAATTAGAGATTAGGTCATAAACTGCTTCACCGGATATTTCTTCAATAATATAATCTGCAAAAGGAACATAGCCAATTTTTCCGGCAACCTTCAATTTCAAATTTGTTAAAGTCCAATTCCATTCTCCCCAAAGACAATGGGAATCATAATTCTGTGGTGAATAATAGCGAGCGGAAATAAATGCATAGTCTGAGAAAAAATATTCGTATCCAAAAATACCATCATCGAAAAATTTTCTGCCTAATCTAATTTGAAAATCATTCCCTTCATTTCCATCACTAAGTCTAAAATATTTATAGGCACCGGATATTTTGAATAATTCATTATAATTATAAATAAGATTCATACTGTAGTAATCAATATTAATCCGAGACATAATTAGATTAGATGAATAGTCTGTCATCCTTAAATCATCATTTCCAACAGAAAGAATTGCGGATAAATCATTTTCTGTCTCATACTTAAACGTAATATCAGCAATACTTTTATTAAGTTCTCCGAATATTTCCCAAATGCCATAACTTCCTTTTAGAGAGACATATTTTGAGAAAGAAATTCCGGCTATACCTTTCAGTTGGGTGAAGTCTTTATCAAAAACAGAATTATTTAGATTCGCACGTGTTACAGACGCTCCCAGAGATAGAAAGCCGAAAAAATCTGCTTCCGCTTTAATTCCATAATTCCATAATCTAAATTTTTGATTATCACTATAGTAGTTAGAGAATGGCAAAATGCCGCTCTTGTTTGGTAAAAGAATTGAAAAGAAATTTTTAATTTCAGAAATACCGCGGCTTAAACCCGAAGGCGGCAGCCAGTTTATTCTTTCTTTTACGGTTTGTAATTCCACTGCATCACTAGACTCATTTAACAAATTATAATAGATGCGTTTTGCATCACTATATTTTTCATTCATTACATATGCATCGCCTAAAAAAATGAGTTTTTGATTAAGTTCTTTTTTTAGAGAAGGATCGGTAATACTTCTATTAATTTCATCAAATATCTTTTCCGCTTTTTCTAATTTTTTATCCTCTACATAATTTTCGCCCAATAAAATCATACGTTCATCAATCAGTTGTTTTTGTTTATCGTCTTCAGCTTTTAGTTTAAGGTCTTTGTAAATTTCTTCAGCTTTGTCCAAATGGAATGTCGAAGTGTAGGCATCAGCTAAAGCCAAGCGGGATTCATCATCAGATTTTTCTTTACTTAATAATTCCAGTTCTTCGTCAGATTTAGTATAATTTTGATCGTAGTAATAATTTACTGCACGTTTAATGGCAAGGGAATAATCATATTGTTGATCCAGAGCTTTACTGTAAGCTTCTATTGCTTGAGTGTATTTTTTTGCACATGAGCAAATGTTTGCATATTCAATCAGTTCATCACGCGTAACGGCTGCGTGCTTTGAAATATATTTATTGTATTTTTCAAAAGCATCTCCACATTTTCCTTCACTAAATAAACTATTGGCATCAACTTTCAAAGATTGTATAGATAACTGCTCATCGTATTCGGCTTTGTGAGAGATGTAGTTCTTTTCTGTTTTTTCAATTTCAGGATTGTTAGGCGAAACTTGTTTTGCTAGAATTAAATATTTCTCTGCCTCAGAGAAATTATTCTTCCAGACATAGAGAGTTGTTAAAGACGTTAGCACATTAATATCATCAGGACGACTGCTAAAAACATTCAGCAAATATTTTTCACCAAGTTCAAGATTATCAACTGTCATGATGCAAATCTGAGCACG
>JAKAMS010000105.1 GCA_021812745.1 Bacteroidota bacterium
ATTTCAGAAAAGTGATAGATCAAAATCCTTTGCCAAATTCGTTGGTAGTAAAATTTCAACCTCAATCTTTGGATGAAATCAACATTGAACAGTTCACAGATCAATTCAAGAAGATAAATGGCGTTACAGATGTTGTCTACGATTACAAGACTGTTCTGCGTATTCTTAATTTTCTAAGATCATTCAAGTACGTCATTTATATGTTATCTGTGATCTTAATACTTTTATCAATTTACCTTGTCTACAGCAATAATAAAATTCAGATGTATGGGAATAGGAATCTATATTTAACTATGAAATTAGTTGGAGCTGTTGAAAAGACAATGAAGATACCGGTTATTATTAACGGTTTGTTCATTGGACTTATCTCATCGGTTTTTACTTTACTGATTTTCCACGGTGTTTTGATTTTATTGACTAAGATATATTATAACATTAAATTTATAATGTATTTAGAGTTTATGGATATCCTAATTCCTGTGATCGGTGTCTTATTGGGATTTATTGGAAGTTTTATATCTTCATTCAAGCTTTCTAATTTACTACACGAAAAATAATTTGATAAAGGAAGTGTCAATGAAAATTACTATTCGGATTTTCATCATCTTAATATTAGGGTACGTTTCCTTAGCTGCACAAGTTAAGGATTACGAATTAGGTGCTGATGTATTAGGGGCGCGACTGAATCCGCAAGGAGGATATTATAATTATTCAGATCCGGAAGCGGTCAATATTAAGGTCTCTGTTTGGGGATGGGTCAAATTTACCGGAAAATATACCGTGCCGAGTTATTCAACTGTTGCAGATCTCTTATCCTATGCCGGCGGTCCTACAGATGCAGCGGATCTTGAAGATCTAAGAATTTACCGGATAAATGACGATTCAACACAAACTATGATAAAATTTACTTATAACGACCTTCTTTATGAGTCTAAGCTTGAGACTAAATATAGAAAAGTCCCCAAATTGGAAGCAGGCGATATTTTAGTAGTTCCAGGTGAACCGAGATTATATTTCCGTGATCACTTTAGCATATGGATGTCTGTGTTCAGTGTTCTAATTTCATTATCAATTTTAGTACTTAATATTGTGAGAAAATAAAAGGAGTATTTCGTGATTAGTACCCAAACAAGTTCCCCAATATTACAAGAGACTCATACACTTAAGGACTATATAAATCTTGTCCGATTGAATTTTGTGCCTATCTTACTAATAAGTTTAACCGGGTTGCTGGTTGCTGTAATCTATGCTATTAATGCTCCAAACATATATAAGTCCACAACTGTTATTAAACTTTCAAAACCGCAGGGGAATATTCTTTCAGGGTCTCTTATTCCTGAGTTCCAGGATTTTGGAAGCGACCGTTTCATAGCTAATGAAATTGAGGTTTTAAAAAGTTATCATCTTAAAGATAAAGTTGCCAATTCGCTTATTGATAGTTTCAAAACAAGTCCTAACAAAAAGAACTTTTCTCTTATAATTGATGAAAACTTGAGTTCAAAATCCGGTTCACTAATTCTTAAGCCGATTGAAGCAATAGTTGCTATGTTAACTTCGAAGGTCTCTATAGATCAAAAACGTGGATTAGATATAGTAGAAATTTCAGCTGAGTCCACTTCGCCTTACGAGGCGGCTGTAATAGCAAACAGTTATGCTTCAGCATACAAAGAAATTAATTTGGCATACAATAGACAGCAATTAACGGTAATTAAAAATTTTCTTGCGAAGCAAAGAGACGAAAAGTTAGCATCTTTAGCCAGTGTTGAAGAAACTATGAAAAATTTTCAGGAGCAGCGCGGTATTGTGGAATTGCCGGAACAAGCGAAAGCTCTTATTACTGAATCTTCAGATATTCAAGCAAAAATGAATGCGACTAAAATTGATATGACCATCTCTGAGAAAACGCTTAATAATTATAAAGATGAGTTAAAAAAACGCGATCCTACATTAACTGCTTATATAGAAAATTTGGCAACTGAGCCGTACATTAAAAAATTACAAGAACAGATTGGCGCCTTAACAATTCAAAAAGATAGGGCAATGGCTAATCCGAACAGTAATTCTCAAAAATTAGTTAAAGAAGCCGATGCTAATATTAGCGAATTAAAAAATAAACTTAATAGTCAATTATCCGTTTTTCGTGCAGGGGTACTCGCATCAACTCCTGAAGAAATAAAAGATCTTACAAGAAAAGTTTTGGATGAAGAAGTAAAATATCAAGCGCTAACTGCTTCTTATAAAAAAATGAATGAGATTGTTGGCGATTATGATAAAAAGATGAATCTACTTCCTACTAGCACAATTGATCTAGCCAGACTGCAAAGAGAACAATCTGCAAATGAAAAACTTTATCTTCAGGTCGAGGAGCGCTATCAAGAAGCAATTATTAATGAGCAGTCGGTTCCGGGGAACGCATTGATTATAGATGCAGGATTGGTTCCGCTGCTTCCTTCAAAACCGAATCGTTTATTAATTGTACTTATTGGATTGATTCTTGGTATTGGTCTGGGAGTTGGTTTTGCCTTTGTTAGAAACTATCTTGATAATACAGTAAAAACGCCTGAAGACATTTCAAACAGAAATATCAATGTTCTAGCGTGGGTTCCTCAAATTGAGGGAATAGAATCTGGTAATAAGGATTTTGAATTTATTGTAGCTAAAAAACCGGATGCAAGTGCTAGCGAAGCTTACCGCGCTTTAAGAACTAGAATTAAATTCTCTAAACTTGATAAAGAAGCACTAAAAACTATTTTAGTCACTTCCGCTACGTCGCAAGAAGGCAAAACAACAACTTCAATCAACCTTGCCGGTAGTTTTGCTCAGGCAAATTTTAAAACAATTATTATTGATGCGGATTTAAGAAAACCTAGGATTCATACTGTCTTTAATCAAAAGAGATTTCCAGGATTTTCAGATTATTTTTTCGGTCAAGCTTCGTTTAGCGAGATTCTCAGAAAATCAGAAATTAATAATCTCGATTTCATAACTGCCGGAACAATTCCACCGAATCCTTCTGAAATTTTGGGCTCCACACAGATGGAATCTTTTCTTGAGAAATTAAAAAATGAGTATGACTATATAATTATTGACTCTCCGCCAATTATTGCCGTAACTGATTCGGAAATCATGTCGAGTATGGTGGATGGAACCTTACTTGTTGTTTCAGCCAATAATACTGAGGTCGAACTGATGGAAAAAGCCGTTCAGTTATTGAGTCACGACCGTTCTTCATTTATTGGGGTAGTTCTAAATAATTTTACTTACAGAAGCGGTTACGGATCGTACTATAAATATTATTATTACTATTCTAGACCGACAAACGGCGCAAAGAAAAACCGTATAAAAGTATAAACAAATGAATAATAAAATTGCTGTTGTTACCGGCGGAGCAGGCTTCTTAGGGTCACATCTTTGCGATAGATTAATCCATGAAGGATTAAAAGTAATTTGCCTTGATAATCTTTTAACAGGACGAATAGAAAATATTCAACACCTAATTTCAAATGAAAATTTCCAGTTCATCAAATTAGATGTTACAAACTATATTCATCTTCCCGGCAATATAAATTATGTCTTACACTTCGCTTCACCTGCAAGCCCTATTGATTATTTGAAATATCCCATTCAAACATTAAAGGTAGGATCTCTTGGTACTCATAAGGCGCTTGGATTAGCTAAAGAAAAAGGTGCGACATTTCTGCTTGCAAGTACATCGGAAGTGTATGGTGATCCTCTAATTCATCCTCAGAGTGAAGATTATTGGGGAAACGTTAACCCTGTTGGTCCGCGTGGTGTTTACGATGAAGCCAAGCGTTTTGCAGAAGCTCTTACAATGGCATATCATCGTTATCATGGGCTTGATACTCGTATAGTAAGAATCTTCAATACTTATGGAACAAGAATGCGTCTTGATGACGGACGGGCACTTCCGGCGTTCATATCCCAAGCTATGAATGGAGAAGATATCACAGTATTTGGGGATGGAACTCAAACTAGAAGTTTTTGTTATGTAAGCGATTTGATTGACGGAATTTTTAAACTACTTCTATCAAATGAAACAATGCCTGTCAATATCGGAAACCCAAACGAAATTACGATTGAAGATTTTGCCCAAGAAGTTATCCGTTTGACAAATTCAAAAAGTAAAATTATTCATCAAGAATTGCCGATTGATGACCCTAAAGTTCGTCAGCCGGATATAACCCGCGCAAAAGAAATTCTTGGATGGGAACCGAAAGTGAGTAGGGAAGAGGGACTCAAATTAACTTTGGATTATTTTAAACAAATAAAGGAATAAATTGAATACACTCCTTTCGGAGAAAAATCATTTAGAAAGAATTCAATCCATTCTACGAATTGAAATACCGGCTTATCTTTTGATCTCCATCTCATTATTCTCCAGTATAGGATTTCTAATCTTGAAAATCTTGATTCTGTTTCTTTCTCCATATCTGATATTTATTCTGTTCCGATTGAAAAAGTTTGGATGGATTCCTTCTTTTTGTTTAATCGTTATAGTTCCTTTGATTCTATCTTGATTTAATTTTACAGGTTCTTTGCTCAGCACTATTTTCACCATTTTACCATATCTCACTTTCTTAATCTTCACATTCCTTTTGAAGATGGTAATTCCGGATTGGTTAGAGGAAATAAATGGTAAAATATTTCGTAGATACAAAACGGATTTGCCTAAATAAAAAGAGGCTGCCCTTTTGAGACGGCCTCGTGCATTAAATAACAGCCAACCTATGTTAGGACGACTCAATGCATAAATTTGATAAATCCATTTAAGGCGAATGAGCAAAGAACGGACGTAAGGTATGAAAATCAAAAGGTATTAAGAAAATTTTTATTGACAATAGATTTCTCAAATTGTAATTTGCATTCAGTTACCAGCCGAAGTAACAAGAAAACATTAGTTTGTAATTAAAAATTAAATGCCGCGAGGGTGCGGTGGTTTACTTGTTTCTATATTGTATTACCAGCCAACAGCCGAAAAAAATATTTCTTAATTACATAAGAGGGTGCTTATGAAAAACAAACTTACGATTAGTGCTATTATTATTTTATTTTTTTCACAAATAATATTAGCACAGACACCAGCAAATTATGCGCTTGGTGTTTCAATTCTTCCGTCATTTGATTGGACGCTTACTCCTGGAACTGGTCCTAATTATCATTTATATGTAGATGATAATGCTGATTTCAGTTCTCCAGTGATTGCACCGTCTATTGCAGTAACGGGTGCAACTACATATACTTTTACTTATTCAAGTACTGCTAGCGTGGTTCTTCAAAACGGTACATCGCTTGCCCCTAAAAAATATTATTGGAAAGTAACTGATGACGGCAACGCAGGTGCAATCTTAGTATCGAGAGAATTCAATACGGTGAACGAATCAGTACCTATGATCAGTCCGGTAATTCCAAGTGTTACATCTGCTTATGTTGGCTGGTCACCTGTTCCTTATTCTTCCGGTTTGAAATATGACCTAACTTACTCTCTTAATTCTGATATGAGTGCACCTGTTGGAACAATAAGCAATCTTACAACTCCTAATTATACTCTAACCGGTTTAACAAATAGTACAACTTACTATGTGCAAGTTCGCACAAAAAACAGTACAGGTTCCGTTATAATCTCATATTCTACTGTATCAACATTTACAACCCTTGGTCCGCCAACTCCTATTAGATCATACCCAATAGATGCAGCGACTGTTTACGCTTCTAAACCAACATTCTTTTGGTATATAGAAGGGAATGAACCTGGATTAGATTATCAAATTAGATATAGGCTTTCTTCTGGTGCTTACGGTGTGCCTCAAGTATTAACAACATCAAATAAATTATACAAAACACTTACAACTAATTTAACTGCTGGTGAAACTTATGTTTGGCAAGTTAGATCATTTGCTGGTGCTACATATTCAAATTGGTCAACTGCAGGTGATTCAACATTTGTAATGTTCTCTAGTGTTGCAACAACACCCCCTGTTCCAATTCCATCTTGGCCGGACGGCAGCCCAACGCCAACAATTTATACTAATCCTCCTGTGTTGTATTATTACATTGATGTTTATGCAACAGGCTTAGAATTCAGAGCTCAATATTCAACTGCCAATACATTGGTGGGAGGTGCAGGAACTGCTTTTAGTGTCGCACCTGTAACATTAGGTTGGACAACTGATCTATTTTCAGCAGTAGCTGTATCTTTAATACCAGGTACACAATATTATTGGCATGTTCAATCAAGATTAGCTGGTCCTCCGAATACAGAGTCTGCATGGTCTTCAACTGCAACATTTATTGTTGCAACCACAGCAAGCGGTGCTGCAACCACACCAATACCTTCAACTCCAGTTGGGGGACAAATATTAGACAGCCCGCTTTCCGGAGTAACTTTGTTTTGGGCTGCACCAGCAACAGAATCTCTGGATTATCAAGTAAGAATTGCGCAAAGTTCGAGTGTTGACGGAAGCGGAATGTTAAATCATCCTCTGGCAGTTTCAACCACCGCATCTGGCGGATGGCCAGTTACTGATCCGACCAAATCTATTTTAGTAAGTGCAATACCATACTCATTAACGGCGGGAGCTACATATTACTGGCAGGTAAGATCGAGATTAACGGCAACTCCTGCAATTTTCTCTTCTTGGTCAATGGTAGCCAGTTTTTCAACCGCCGCCGGATCTTCATCCGTAGTACCATTAGTTATAAGTCCTAACTATGGACAGCCGATAAATAATACAAGTGCAGTATTAACCTGGAAGATTCCGGTACCGACCGATTCTCATTTGAAATACGATTTACAATATTCAAAAAATTCAGATTTCAGTAGTGCACAAACGAAAGCAAATTTAAATGAACCAGTTGCACAAGTAACCGGATTAGATCAGAACTCCACATATTATTGGAGAGTATTATCAAAGACTGATAACGGATCGACATCGAGCTATTCAACAACAGGATCATTTAAGACAAGCGGAGCCACGGCAGTAGAAGAACAAGAAACAATACCGACTGCATTTGAGTTATCACAAAACTATCCGAATCCATTCAATCCAACGACAAAGATAAATTTTGCAATTCCTCAAAATGGCTTTGTAACAATAAAAGTATATGATATGCTCGGTCGCGAAGTAAAGACATTAATCAATCAAGAAATGGTATCGGGGAATCATTCAATTGATTGGAACGCTGATAATAACTTAGGAATCAAAGTAGCCACTGGAATGTATATTTACAGAATTACAGCAGGAAACTTTGTTTCAACTAAGAAGATGGTATTAATTAAATAATAATTTTTAATACTAGAAGAGGAAACTAAAATGAAAAATATCAGCGCTCGAATCATATTTTTTCTTGTAATAGCTGCGGTAGGTCTTGCTCTATACGCATGTCATCAAGCATATTTTGTTTAGATCAGATTAAAAAAAATAGATTCAATATTAAAAAGAAGGTCACCAATCGGTGGCCTTCTTGCGTTTTAAACCTGCCTTAAAAAGAAATCCATTTCATCATTTTTTAGAAGCAAAATCATTTTATGCCGTAAGTAAATCTGCGATTTTGACCAATTTATAGCTTATTTCGAAGGAAATAGAGAAAAATAATTTAGAAAAAGACAGAATATCCTTGACTATTAATCTAAAAAAGATATATTGCCCTATAAAATTGATCAAATAAGATACAGATTGTCTTATTCTATCATAACCAGCCGACAGCCGAAAAAAACAGCCGAAAGAAAATATTTCTTAATTACATAAGAGGGTATTTATGAAAAACAAATTAACTGTTTTTGCAATTATAACGTTAATAAGTTTCAATGTTATCTTTGCACAAGTTCCCGCTGCACCTGTAGCTTCAGCGGCGACTTCGATAACTGCTACCTCATTTACTGCAAACTGGGGTTCAGGCGGAGGAGCGGCAGAAACTGCTTACTATCTTGATGTATCAACAAGCAGTTCTTTCGCTTCATTTGTTTCCGGTTATAATAATTTAAATGTAGGTCTTGTTACTTCCTACTCTGTTACCGGATTAACTGCCGGTCCAACTTACTACTATAGAGTAAGAGGATATAACGGATCGGGGAGTGGACCCAATTCAAGTAC
>JAKAMS010000106.1 GCA_021812745.1 Bacteroidota bacterium
TATTTTCACGGCAACTTTTTTGAAAGGTTATGCTCACTGAATTTGGTAAAATTTTAATCTTTATAATGCTTGCAGCTATTTTTGTAGTAGTTGTATTCATTATTTCTAAACTTCTAAGTCCAGATCGTCCCACTAAAGAAAAATATTTAACCTATGAATGTGGTGAAAACCCTGAAGGTTCACCCTGGGTTAAATTTAACATTCGTTTTTATGTTATCGCTCTTATCTTCTTAATTTTTGATGTGGAAGTAGTTCTTCTATTCCCATGGGCTTTAACATATAAAGAATATGGCTTTTACGGTCTAGCTGTTGGATTGATTTTCTTACTTGTTCTTGGTCTTGGAATGGCATATGAATGGAGAAAAGGTGATTTAGAATGGGCACGCCCTCAACCTAAAGCTCCAGAACTAGATGAAATACTTAACTCAAAATCCTAAATCGGAAAGAGAAATATTAGATGGGTTTATTAGATAAAGAATTTTCCGATGGCAATATTGTCATTGCCAGAGCTGAAGATTTAATGAACTGGGCACGCCTCTCCTCTATTTGGCAGCTTGGTTTTGGTCTTGCCTGCTGTGCTATTGAAATGATGGCTACTTCCGCTTCTCACTACGACTTTGACCGTTTCGGCGTTATACCTAGAAATACTCCTCGACAGGCAGATGCAATTATTATTTCTGGTACAGTTACATTAAAGATGGCTACACGTATCAAAAGATTATACGAACAGATGCCTGACCCCAAGTACATTATTTCAATGGGAAGCTGTGCAAATTGCGGAGGTCCTTATTGGGAACACGGATACCACGTTTTGAAAGGAATAGATCGGGTGATTCCAGTTGATGTTTATGTCCCAGGCTGCCCACCTAGACCGGAAGCTTTGTTAGAAGGTTTATTGAAATTACAAGATAAAATTCGTCATGAATCTATGAGAAAGAAAACGGCATGAAGAATCCAGAAGAAATTTTTGAATTGTTAAAGAAAGAATATGGGGAAATGATTCTTGGTTTGGATAAAGATACCCCCGTTGATCCCATCATTTCAGTTGATCCCATGCAAATTCATAAGATCGGAGCATTTTTAAGAGATAACGAAGAGCTTAAATTTGACAGCTTAATGGTACTTTCCGGAGTAGATGATGCTAACGGGACAAAGAGCAAAGATGAAGATGGGACTGATGTCATAACTGGTGGAAATTTAAGCGTTTACTATCATTTACATTCGACAACACTAAAGCATAAAATTGTCATAAAAGCTTCTACTTCAAGAGAAAATCCAGAAGTTGAATCTGTATATAATGTTTGGAGAACTTCAGATTGGCATGAACGGGAAGCATTCGATATGTTCGGGATCATATTTAAGAATCATCCGGATCTTAGAAGAATATTAATGCCTTACGATTGGGAAGCAGGTTTCCCTTTAAGAAAAGATTATAAAAATCCAGAATTTTATCAAGGAATGAAGGTTCCTTATTAGCTGTAGGCAACAAGGTTTGAGATTCAAGATACATGCATAATTTCAAAGATTTGAAAATTTGGTCTAAATCTAGAGTTCTTGTAAAAAAAATATATGAATTGACGGAGGAATTTCCCTCCGATGAAAAATTTGGGTTAATTTCTCAGATGAGACGTGCGGCAGTTTCAATTGTATCAAATATTGCCGAAGGGTCTGGGAAAGAATCCGATAAAGATTTTTGTAGATTCTTGGAAGTGGCTTATTCATCATCTTTTGAATTGGAAACTCAATTAATATTGGCGGTGGATTTAACTTTTATCAAACAAGATACATCAACAGAGATTCTAATTGATATTCAAGAAATACAAAAAATGATTTATAGTTTTATTAAGACAGTGAAAAATAAAAATTAATTTAACAATGATCTTGCTGCTTGCAGCTTGATACTTATGGCTAAATAGAATGGCTTTGAAGACCGAAACAATGGTTTTAAATATGGGTCCACAACACCCATCAACACACGGAGTGTTACGACTTGAATTGGAGATCGAAGGCGAACTTATTATAAGCGTTAAGCCGCACATCGGTTATCTTCATAGATGTTTTGAAAAACACGCCGAAGCAATGACTTACCCTCAGGTTGTTCCTTACACAGATAGACTTGATTATTTAGCTTCAATGGGAAATAATTTCGGTTATGTGGTAACTGCAGAAAAATTAATGGGTATTCAAGTTCCAGAGCGTGTTGATTATATCCGTGTTATAATGGCTGAGCTACAAAGAATTGCTTCGCACCTTGTTGCTATTGCTACAAATGGTGCCGATATAGGCGCACTTACTCCATTCCTCTATCTCTTCCGAGATCGCGAATATATTTTAAGTCTCTTTGAGATGACTTGCGGTGGAAGAATGCTATACAATTATATGTGGATTGGCGGATTATCTCATGATATTCATCCAGATTTTGTTAGAAAGACAAAAGAATTTATAAAACATTTCCGTCCGACTGTAGTTGAATTGAATAATCTTCTTACATTCAATAAGATTTTCATAGAAAGAACTGCCAACATCGGAGTACTTCCTCTTGATACTGCTATTAATTTTGGTGCAAGCGGTCCGGTTCTTCGTGGAAGCGGATTAGCATTTGATGTCAGAAAAGAAGACCCTTATTCAATTTATAACCGACTCGATTTTGAAATCCCGACCGGTCAAGGTTTAGTTGGTACAGTTGGAGATTGCTGGGATCGTTATTATGTTCGCGTCTTAGAGATGGAACAAAGTTTACGTATAATAGAACAACTCATAGATAGTATTCCTGAAGGTGATGTACAATCTGCAATTCCCAAAAGAATAAAACCGCCCAAAGGAACAGTTTACTCACGCGTAGAGAATCCGCGCGGCGAGTTAGGATATTTTATAATCAGCGATGGCAACCTTAATCCGTTTAGAGTAAAAGTTCGTGCACCATCCTTTGTAAATCTTGAACTCATGGGAGAATTAAGCAAGGGTCATTTAGTTGCAGACGTTATTGCAATTCTCGGAAGCCTGGATATTGTCTTAGGAGAAATAGATAGATAATGTATCAATTCCTCTACAACTTAATTGGTAACGAAATAATTGCCGGTCTTATTGTTGCAATTGTTCCACTTACGATAATTCTTGTATTTGCACTTTTTGGTATCTGGTTGGAGAGAAAAGTCTCTGCACACATGCAAGATAGATTGGGTCCAATGCGTACCGGATGGCACGGTTGGCTTCAAACTGTGGCAGATTTAATGAAGATGCTTCAAAAGGAAGATATTGTTGCTAATGATGCAGATAAATCTCTTTATAACATCGCTCCTGTTCTTGTGTTCACCGGAAGTTTTGCCGCTTATGCAGTAATTCCTTTCTCAAGTAAATTAATTGGTAGCGAAGTGGAAGTAGGAGTTTTTTATGTGCTTGCAATTTCCAGTATGGTAGTAGCGGGAATTTTGATGGCTGGCTGGTCTGCAAATAATAAATACTCTCTTCTTGGTGCAATGCGCGCCGCGGCTCAAATAGTTAGTTACGAAATTCCAACTGCTTTGGTTGTGCTTTCAATGATTATGCTTACCGGCACTTTGAGTTTGGATAAGATGAGCCAGATGCAAACATCCTCTTTCTGGAATTGGAACATATTCGGTGGTGCAGTTTTCGGTTTATCAAAATTTTTATTGATTCCTTTTATGTTTGTTGGCGCAATTATTATGTTCATCAGCACTCTTGCGGAAGTAAACAGAGTTCCATTTGATATTCCGGAAGCAGAATCTGAATTAGTTGCAGGATATTTTACTGAATATTGCGGAATGAAATGGGGAATGTTTATGCTTGCAGAATACGGAAATATGTTTGCTGTCTCTGCAATTATTTCGATCTTATTTTTAGGCGGATATCAATCACCAATTGGTTATTTGGGAAATACAATAGGCGCTTCCTGGCTTGTTCCTTTTGAACAAGGATTCTGGTTCATTGCAAAAGGATTAACTCTTGTGTTTGTTCAAATGTGGTTAAGATGGACTCTCCCCCGCTTACGCGTTGATCAACTTATGACTGTTTGTTGGAAATATTTAATTCCTTACGCTTTTCTAAATTTAATTATCATTGGAATAATTTCTATACTATAAAACTGATGAAACAATACTTAAAAAATACTTGGGATGGAATTTTCACAGTTCTTGTTGGAATGAAAATTACATTTAAACATCTTTTCACTCCGGCTGTTACTATTCAGTATCCTGATGTTAAGGTTGCACTCCCAGAGCGTGTTAGAAACAGATTGTATGTAAACATTGATGACTGCATCGGATGCGATCAATGTTCACGCACATGCCCTGTTAGCTGTATCGAAATCGAAACAGTTAAAAGTGTTCCAGGCGACGACCTTGGCATCACTTCAAACGGAAAGAAGAAAGCTCTCTGGGTTACAAAATTTAATATTGATATTGCAAAATGCTGCTATTGCCAGTTATGTGTTTTCCCTTGCCCTACTGAATGTATTTATATGACAAATGTTTACGAGTTTGCAGAGTTCGAAAGAAGCAACCTGCTTTACAAATTTGCTAATTTAACAGACGAAGAAGTTTCACAGAAGAAAATTAATTACGAAAAAATGCAAGCTGAGAAAGAAGCTCAAAAAGCCGCAGCTGCAGCAAAACCAAAACCGGAAGCACCAGCGGCTCCTCAACAAGAAAATAAAACCGAGTAAATAGAGAAAAGATTTTATGAATATTTACGACATCATCTTTTACATTTTTGCAGCGATAACAGTTCTCTCTGCTCTGTTTGTTGTTACAACCCGTAATATCGTTCATTCCGCTTTCTATCTATTATTCACATTCTTCGGTGTTGCCGGAATTTATGTTCTGCTCGGCGCCGATTTTATAGCAATTGCTCAGATAATGGTTTACGTTGGCGGTATTTTGATATTGATTCTCTTCGGCGTGATGTTAACAAACAAAATTACAAGCGTAGAGATTAAAACCGGTACAGTACAAATGTTGCCTGCTGCAATTGGCGTTGCAATTTTTATGGGTGCGGTTATTTCCGTAATGATTATGACAAATTGGAAATCTGAACCGGAAATGATTCCTTCGACTACAACGAAAGACCTCGGTCATCTTTTAATAAACAGTTACGTTTTGATTTTTGAATTACTTGGCATTTTGCTGCTGATCGCTTTAATAGGCGCTGCTTCTATTGCCAGAAGAGATAAAGAATAAATTCTCAATACGCGAAGTAAAATGTTTTTTTGAAATTATAGGACACGAATTAAACTAATCTTCACAATTGATCCGCGTTCTATTAAAAAATTTTAGGAGAATAAATTTGTTAACCGTTGGACTGAATCATTTTTTGGTTGTAAGTGCTGTTTTGTTTTCACTCGGCATTTATGGAATTGTTACGCGGAAGAACGCTGTAATGGTTCTTATGGGAATTGAGCTCGTTCTCAATTCAGCGAATATAAATTTCATCGCTTTTTCAAGATTCGGTAACTTCGGTTTAAGCGGACAAGTAATTGCACTCTTTGTAATAATACTTGCCGCTGCAGAAGCCGCAATTGCGCTTGCAATAGTTCTAAATATATACAAGACGTTCTCAAACGTTAACGTTGACGAAATAGATCACTTAAAAGAATAGGTTATGAGCGAAAGTTTACTGATCAATATTTCTATTGTTATTCTTTTTCTTCCACTACTTGGATTTACTACCGTAATTTTCTTCGGTAAAAGAATTCCAAAACTTTATCTGTTCGAAGTAGCGGTACTGGGAATAACACTTCTTCTTTCCATTATCGTTGGATATGCAAAGCTCTCTTTTTACAATACAAAAGATATCATTGCTGCGTTCACATGGATATCAATGAGCAACGCCCCGGCAGTAGGAGGAATTAATATAGAGCTTGGTTTTAAGATAGACAACATTACCGTTATGATGCTCTTTGTTGTAAATCTTATAAGCTTCCTTGTTCACGTTTACTCAATTGAGTATATGCGCGGTGATAAAAGATACACACGTTATTTTGCATACTTAGGAATTTTCACTTTCTCAATGCTCGGAATTGTTCTAACACACAATTTATTAATGATGTATATCTTCTGGGAATTGGTTGGTCTTTCTTCTTACTTGTTAATTGGTTTTTGGTTTGAAAAGAAATCCGCATCCGATGCCGGCAAGAAAGCATTTATTGTTAACCGCATTGGCGATGTTGGAATGTTCATTGGAATTTTAATTCTCTTTACACAATACAAGACATTTACATTCGATGTTATATATCAGCAGATAGCAGCAGGTAATCTTCCTTTCGCAAGTAATGCATGGTTAACCGCAGCCGGAATTTTAGTTTTTATGGGCGCTGTCGGTAAATCCGCTCAGTTCCCTCTTCACGTTTGGCTTCCGGATGCTATGGAAGGTCCAACACCAGTTAGCGCATTAATACATGCGGCTACAATGGTTGCAGCCGGTGTTTATCTTGTGGTTAGAATATTTGTTATGCTTACTGCTGATGCAATGTTAGTCATTGCCGTTGTAGGAGCAGTAACTTCTCTTGTAGCAGCAACTATTGCGCTCACTCAGAACGATATTAAAAAAGTTTTAGCTTACTCAACAGTTTCGCAACTTGGCTACATGGTTATGTCTCTTGGAGTTGGTGCTTACGCATTTGCCTTCTTTCATCTTGTTACACATGCTTTCTTCAAAGCATGTTTATTCTTGGGCTCCGGTTCCGTTATTCACTCGATGCATCATGAACAAGATATACGCAACATGGGCGGACTCAAAAAGAAAATGCCGATTACTTATTACACATTTTTGGTTTCAACTTTGGCAATATCCGGCGTTCCGCTCTTCTCCGGTTTCTTGAGTAAAGACGGAATCCTTGCCGGTACTCTTGCGTTTGGCAAACTTACAGGCCATTGGTTAATTCCAATAATTGGTTTTACAGTAGCGGGACTAACAGCATTCTATATGTTCCGACTCGTAATTTTAACATTTCACGGTGAACCAAGAGATCATCATAAATATGATCACGCGCATGAATCACCTTTTGTTATGGTCATGCCTCTTGTTGTTCTTGCAACACTTTCAATTTTTGTCTGGTATACTCCAAATCCTATCAATGCAAATGCAGGCTGGGTATTAAACAGCTGGATAAAAACTCCGGCACAAGTAACACCTGTTGAAACAAGATTTGAATTTATGAAGCCGAGCAGTGAAGAAGCAAAAGCAGAAATACAAGGTCCGGTTACTCATTCTGTTGAATATACCGAAACAATGCACTGGGCACATTATCCTGCAATGTTTCTCTCTCTCATTTTAGCTGGTTTAGGAATTTTGGTTGCATTTATGTTCTATCAGTGGAAGAAATTAAATGCGGATAAACTCGCAGATAAGCTCAAAGGTTTGTATAAGTTCTCTTTGAACAAGTGGTTCCTTGATGAGCTTTATGATATGACTGCAATCGCCGGTACATTGGGTCTCGGTTCTATACTTGCTTGGTTCGATTATAACATTGTTGACGGAATTGTTAACGGTTCGGCAACAGTAACAAGATTCACATCTAAGATAAGCAACTGGTTCGACACATTTGTTGTAGATGGTGCGGTTAACTTTGCAGCTTTCTTCAGCGGATTTATCGGTTTATCTTTCAGAAGATTGCAGACAGGAAAAGTTCAGACATATATAATCTTTGTCGTTTTCGCGATTATTATTTTATTGATGTTCTTTAAACCATTTTGAAGATTTAAGTCATCCTGAGCGTAACGAAGGATCTCATAATTAATTGATTTAGAGGTTCCTCAGAATGATAATTATAAAAATTAAAAACATAGGTTCGTATTTATGATTGGATTTCCGATTCTTTCGTTAATCACTTTTCTTCCCGTAGTGGGAATGTTCTTAATCATGTTCATGAAAAAGGAACAGCCCAAATCAATAAAGTACTTAACGCTGGGTATAACGGCTTTTCAAGTTGTGCTGGCTGTTATTCTCCTTGCAAACTATAATTACTCAGCCGCGGGAATTTATCAAGAAAAGTCTTTTCAGTTTATTGAAAAATTCAAATGGATCAATATTAGCGGCATCTCCTGGCTTGGAAACGTTAAGATTGATTACTTCTTGGGTATAGATGGAT
>JAKAMS010000107.1 GCA_021812745.1 Bacteroidota bacterium
GTGTGAAATCAGCGAATGCAAATTTCAGTCTTACTGCAAGACCTGAATAATATGTACCCGCCGCCGAATTTCTATAAATATCGGTTGTCATTTGAAATTTCCAATTCTCGGATATTTGAGATTTTGCGGTAAGGTACATTCGTTCAACATCAAACTTGTTAAAATCTTTTCCTTCAATTCCCTGAACTGTATAGGAATAATTTCCAAAGAAAGATCCTCCGAATGTAATTGGAATAGAATTTTGCGCCTGGGCTAAAACAGTTTTACTAAAAACTAAGCAAAGCCCAAGTGCGATTATTAAAGTAAAATATCTTCTCATTTATTTGCCCTTTTTCAATTGTGAGGAATATTTGATTTATTTTTATTAAAAATATTTTTTCTGTTATTGAAAGTAATCCCGGTTAAATAATGCTATGTGTTCTCATTGAAGAACGGTTTCTTTTTTGGTTACTAGAATGATCAACTCGATCGAATGAAGCAGTTTCTTTGGTCTTAAACTTGGATATTAATTCCTGCAGATTGACAGTCAGCCTGCTTAGATCTTCCGAGGCGCGTGCTATCTGCTGAACTCCAACGGCACTTTCGTGAGCGACATTACTTATGGCTTCTATGTTTTTGCTAATCTGTTCTGCAGCGCTCGCTTGTTCTTCACTAGCTGCAGCAACTTGTGTAGACATGTCCACAACTTCTTCGGCACCTTTAATAATTTCCGATAGCGATTGCCCGGCTTTATCTGCCAACGCCTTCCCTTTCTCAACTTCAACTGTGCCTTCCTTCATAGAAATCACAGCACCTTCTGTGTCTTTCTGAATTTGGCGAATCATTGTAGCAATCTCTTTTGTAGCTTTGGTTGTTCTCTCTGCTAATTTTCTTACTTCATCTGCTACAACCGCAAATCCTCTTCCTTGTTCACCGGCACGTGCGGCTTCAATCGCAGCATTTAATGCCAGCAAATTTGTTTGATCTGCAATATCATCTATTACCTGAACTATCTCACCAATCTGATCACTACTCTTACCAAGTTCTTGAACTGTCTCTGCTGATTTTTTTACAACCTGAGCAACCCTATTCATTCCCTCAATTGTTTCACTAACAACTTTTCCACCTTCTTTAGCAATCAAACCCGCATTTTTAGCGGCATCGGCTGCGCTGGATGAATTTTTAGTTGTTTCGAAAATTGTTTTTGTCATCTCTTCTACTGCGCTTGCAACATCTGTGGTTTGACTGCTTTGTTCTCGTGCGCCAGCTGCCATCTCTTCACTGCTAGATGAAATTTCATTGCTCGCACTGGCAGTTGCTTGCACAGCTGAACCGACAGAAGAAATTAAATTACCTACATTTTCAACTGCCTGATTAAATCCTTCAAATAATTTTCCAATTTCATCATCTTTTTCAACTTCAAGAGAGACGGTTAAATCTCCGTCGGCAAATTTTTTCATTTCACCAAGAATAATATTGACACTTGAAGAAAGATATTGCTTCTGTTCTTCGCTCTCTCTAACCGCATTTTCAACTTTATTCTCTACTGTTTTCTTTTCCAGTTTTAGCTGTTCATTTGCGGCTTGAATGTTTTCCACCATAATCTGAAAATTTGAAGCTAGGGCGCCCACTTCGTCTCTGGAATCAGTATTAACAGTAACAGTAAAATCACCGGCTGATACTTTTTGTGCTGCTTCGTTCAGTTTCTTTACAGGGTTTACAATTGCACTATTTATTTTGAATGTTGCCAATAGCGATAAAACTATTGAAACTAGAATAAATACAGCAAAGATTGTTATTACAAAACTGTAGTTGCTGTTTGCGCCTTGATAGCTTTTTTCACTCTCTTCAAGAGTTTTTTTCTGAATTTCATTTAGAGTATTTGACAGAAGATTGAATTTCTCTTCAACTGTACTTACAGCCATAGTTGCTGTATTGAGATCAAACCCTGCAAGATCGAAAAAACCCAAAACCGCTTTTTTGTACTCTTCAAATTGACCCGAAGCTTTTTCATTCATCTTTTTCATCTCCGAGGATGAAGAAGATTGAAATATTTCTTTGAGTGATTTCGAAGTATTGTCTAAAGCGCTGTTTTGATTATGGCTAAGCTCATCAAGTCTTGCCTGCGGATAGTTTGCTCTTGCCCATGTTATATATTTATAAATATTTCCTTCAATTTCTTCAATATTCTTGAAATTAATATTCGATTTTACAGTTGAACCGAAATGCCCATTATAAATATCATCAAGAGCATTTTGTTGAGACTTAAGCCCCCAAAACCCAACAATACCAAAGGCAATTAAAAAGATCAAAACAAGAAGCGGAGAAACCATGAGTTTAACCGACATTTTTAAATTACTTATCCATTTATCCATTCTAACATCCTTTGTTTTTTATTCTGCCATTTATTTTACTCAGTTCGTACTGAGGATTCTGGGGTTAAAGAATATCTATGTATTTAATTTATTTATAAGCTCCACAACCAATAACAAAACTTCCCATCTTTTCAACATATGCGGTTTTATTTTCTATGGTTTTACTTACCGGATTTGTGAATTTATAATTCTGCCATCCTTTACCTTTACCTTTGGCAATTTCTATTCTTTCTTTTACAAAAGATGTTCCGTCGGGGTCTTTCATATCAATAAGGTCTTTACCAACCATTTTAGGATTACCACCATGAGCTACGCATTTACCTTTTAGATCGTAAACAAATACATACAAGTCACCCGAAACAAATTTTCCGTTTGGATTGCTAAACTCAGCAAATGCTTTTGCCTCTCCATTTGAATTAAAGAATGCAACAGCTTTTTTAACCATAGCTTCGGCTTCGGCTGTAGTGCCTTTTTTACCTTGCGCAGAAATTGTACTAAAAAAAAGTACTGCTACAAGTAGCGTTGATAATATAGTCCTCATTTTACTCTCCTTATTTTGTTTTTGGATTTGGATTTGGACTCTATAAAAGTCCACATTTATTTTGATTTTATTATCGAATACAAAAGGGGAATATTAAGACATGGGGGATAATTAAAATAACGGAATTCCTTTTATTTAAGTTCGTAGCAATTTGAGTGGTAACAAGAGTTTTTTATTTTCTAAACTTGGGGATAGAAAAGAGGAGGAGATAATTTATATCTCCTCCAAAATAGTATTACGATTTAGTAATTATACCGTTTGATCTTACAGAGAGGTTACTTTTTTCAATGGTTTTTTTGTTTGCACTTTGTGTGTTTGATGATTGGTCCTCGATTTTAAATTTAGCAACAAGTTCTTGCAGACTAAGTGTTAATCTATTTAAGTCTTCCGCCGCACGTGCAATTTGTTGAACGCCTGAAGCGCTTTCTTGTGTTACGTTGCTTATTGCTTCAATATTCTTACTTATCTGTTCAGATGTCGCGCTTTGCTCTTCACTGGCTGCGGCAACCTGTGTTGCCATATCTACAACATCCTCAGAACCTTTGATAATCTCCTTAAGAGAGTAACCGGCTTTATCAGCTAATTGTTTTCCTTTTTCAACTTCTATTGTTCCTTGATTCATCGAGACAACCGCGCCTTCGGTATCTTGCTGAATTTGTTTTATCATTGCCGCAATTTCTTTTGTGGCTTTTGTAGTTTTCTCGGCTAACTTTCTTACTTCATCGGCTACTACTGCAAAACCTCTTCCTTGTTCGCCAGCACGTGCCGCTTCTATTGCCGCATTTAATGCAAGTAAGTTTGTTTGATCTGCAATATCATTTATTACCTGAATAATTTCGCCAATTTGGTCGCTGTTTTTTCCCAAGGTTTGAACTGTTTCCGCTGCTTTCCTTACTACTTCTGCTATGCGGTTCATTCCTCCTATGGTATCATTAATTACTTTACCGCCATCTCTTGCTATAGAGCCGGCATGTTTAGCTGCTTCCGCTGCAGAAGAAGAATTTTTTGTTGTATCCATTATTGTTTTTGTCATCTCTTCAACTGCGCCGGCTACTTCTGTTGCCTGCATACTTTGTTCTTGTGCGCCTGCAGCCATCTCTTCGGTGCTAGACGAAATTTGATTACTTGCACTTGCCGTTTCATTTATTAATGTTATTAGCGAGCTCAGCAAATGTCTCATGTTTTGAAGTGCTTTGTTAAAACCTGCATAGAATTGTGCTACTTCATCATCTTTATCGGAGTAGAGTTCAACCGTTAAATCTCCTGAGGCAAATTTATCCATCTGATTCAACATTTCATGAACGCTCTCTGTAAAATATTTCTTTTCGTAATGATGGCAATTTTCTTTCTTATTTAGTCCATTATGAATTGCGGTTGCCATCTCTTCGCAGTTATTGTATCCGCAACTTCCACAATTTAGTATATCCGCTTCGCTTTCTTTTAACAATTCTTTAAAGATCGAATCAAGTTCATGTTTACTTGGTATTTTAACTACATTCTTAAAATTGGAAACCGATAAATCTTTATAACTTCTGGAATATTCGTTTTTCTTCCAGAATTTATTTACTGTTTTTGTGAGCTTTCTTTTTGATAAGACTTCACTCTTAAAAATATTTTTGGATTTATGAAGTTTCTGCATTTCCAAATTTCTTTTCTCTATTAGATCTTCAAGTTCATCCTGAGATTTATTTCTGCTGGTTCCAGTACCACCGTTGCAACCTTGTTCACAATTCAAACAGTCAATCAACAACGGCGCAACTCCATTGTTTATATCTTTTTCAAGATGAGAAAGATAATGGTAGATGGTTGCCGGTCCTTCAATTTTTCTTGCAACATTTGTTATTGCCGGAAATTCTCTTTGCGCTGTTCTCAATAATCCGCCCGGTGTTGAAAAGAGAACCGCTCTTTCTGCCGGATCATTATCAAATTCAGTTTTAGGATACCTTGTTAAATCAATATTTTCTTTCTTTATATACTCGCTGAATTTTTTCATGGTAACATTGAAATCTCCTAGTCCTACTTCGTCAAATTCTCTCTTCTTGGCAATGCATGGAGATACAATTAGAAATTTATGATTTGAATACTGAGGATAATAATTCTTGATGAGTTTTATCGTATGCATCATTGGGCTGTCTGCCGGAGCCAGATATTTTAGAAGTCCCGGTTGAAAAATCTCTACATAACTTACTATAGCGGGACAAGGTTGAGCAATAACTGCTTTGGGACTGTTCTCTTTAACGTGTTCCAAATAGCTTTTTACAGTTAATTCCGCACCAAAGCTTACATCAAAAGAGGCGCTTACACCTAATGATCTTAGCCAACCGTTAAATTGCAAATACAAGTTCGGAAATTCTGCCGCTACTGCGGGAGCTACTACAGCTACGATCCTTTCTTTGTTCTTCACTGCGTTCATAAATAAATCAAAATCATCCAGTCCAATTCTTGCATTATGAGGACAAGCTTTAAGACACTCTCCACAGCCAATACAAAGATCTTCTCTAATAGCAACGTGGTCGCCGCTTGCATCGTTACAAAATTTTACAGGGCAAACAGCAACGCATCTATAACAATTAACGCATTTCTCTTTGTCAACTTCTACTACTTTTGTTAGTTTCATTTTTCCCTCATTAATATATAACTTATGAAATAATTAACCTCTTTAACCGGTTCACCAACATGATTCTTATCTCACAGATAAATATTTTCAACAACCGTAGTAATGTTTAATCCCAAAGAAAGAACAACCCTACCTTTATATTCTTTTAATTATTAACCAACACTCCATGCTTTCTTATTGCTAAATGATTCTTTGTTTCTGTCGTCCTAGTAGCTTTGCCGTTATTTTTTGTACTGACTTCAATTTTAAATCTAGAGATGAGTTCTTGCAAATTTAACGTCAATCTGTTCAAGTCTTCTGCAGCGCGGGCTATTTGTTGAACCCCCGAAGCGCTTTCTTGCGTTACATTACTTATTGCTTCAATATTTTTACTAATCTCTTCTGCGGTAGCACTTTGTTCTTCACTCGCTGCGGCAACTTGTGTAACAATATTAACTACTTCATCGGAACCGGAGATTATTTCTTTTAGCGACTTGCCCGCCAAATCAGCTAATTCTTTTCCCTTTTCAACTTCTTTGGTTCCTTCTTTCATTGAGACAACTGCTTCTTCTGTGTCTCTCTGAATCTGCTTAATCATTGTTGCAATTTCTTTTGTTGCTTTTGTTGTTCTCTCGGCTAACTTTCTAACTTCATCGGCAACAACAGCAAAACCTCTTCCCTGTTCCCCGGCTCGCGCTGCTTCAATTGCTGCGTTAAGAGCCAGCAAATTTGTTTGATCTGCAATGTCATCAATAACCTGAATTATCTCCCCAATCTCATCACTACTTTTACCCAATGCTTGAACAGTTTCAGCAGATTTTTTCACAACCTCAGAGACACGGTTCATTCCTTCGATAGTTTCGTCTACAACTCTTCCGCCTTCTTTTGCCACTGAACCTGAATTTCTAGCGGCTTCTGCTGCATTAGATGAATTTTTTGTCGTCTCCAAAATTGTTTTTGTCATCTCCTCCATTGCACCGGCAACTTCTGTGGTTTGAGAACTTTGTTCTTGCGCACCGGCAGCCATCTCTTCACTACTTGACGAAATTTGACTGCTTGCACTTGCAGTTGCCTGAACTGCTTCAGTAACTTCTGACAATGCGCTGCTAAATGAATCTGCCAATCCATTAATATTTTCTTTTATTAACTCATAATCGCCTTTGTAATCGCCAGTCATTCTTGTTGTTAAATCTCCGAGAGCCATTTTTTCAAGGACACAACTTGATTCATTAATCGGATGTACGACCGCATCCAGAGTTGCGTTTATGCCGTTTATTACTTCTTTAAATTCTCCTTTGTGTTTATTGCTATCTGCTCTATAATTTAATTTCCCATCTACCGCAGCTTTTGAGAGCATCATAGAATCTTCAACTAATCTTTTCAAACTATCTTTTATAGTTTGAAATGCTTTTCCCAATAAATCTTTATCTGATAAAAGAAGAACTTCTTTTTGAAAGTTTCCGTCTGCGAATTCTGTTCCAAGAATGGATCTTTCCGCCATGCTCGTTTGTAATTTCTTCAAAGCACTATTTAGGTTACCTATTTCATCGCTTCGTTCAGTAACTTTTACTTCAACAATCTCTCCATCGGATAGTTTTTGAATATTACCCACCGACACCTCAAGATCTGCTACTATTTTCTTTTTAATGAAGAACATGGACATTGCAAATGTAAAGACTATAGCAAATGCGGCTAAGAGAATTGCAACCAATCTTTGTGTTGCCATATCAGATTTCATTTGGGCAAGAGAATATCTTACGCTTACAACTGCAAGCGGCTCACCGGTTGTAGTGCCGTGGCAATCATTACATGTTTTATCCGAAACAATTAATTCTATGTTTCTGAAAACATCTTGGTCTTTAAATGTTTCCGAAAGAGCTTTCGGCTGTTTCGATTTTAGAACTGCCAATTCATCCTGATCCATTTGCGATTGAGAGCCGCTCTTAACTTTGTCAGAAGGAATTACTCTAAGTTCAACAAGATTTTCCGTGTCTTTCACTTTTTCGATGTATGGTTTAACTTCCGATGACCCTTGCGACATGGCAAAAGAAATTGACTTAATCATTAATTGACTTACATTATGAACTTCTTGGCGTGTAGAATTTAGTTTCGAATCACCCTCTTGCACCAAAAGCACTATTATCATCATGCTCAAGGTTACAAATAGACTTACCGAAACTATTAATCCCACTTTTTTTGAAATTGAGAATTTCATTTTCTCCCTCGCGTTGATTACTTTTTATTTAGCTCAATTTATTTTTCAATGTGTTTATCAACATTACTCTAGCTACACACATAAAAGAATTTTCCCTCATTACTTTCGAAAGAAGTTTTTAATACTTAAATAAAAAGTTGCGAATGGGCTCTTTGTGGAGTCAATAGACTAAATTTTCTAGAGACATTCAGTCTATTTTGTTGTAACCAACAATTCATAGTATAAAATTTTCCCACATTTATTAAAGATGTAGTTTCTTATTTATTCTTCAGAGTAATGACTCTATTTACTCAATCAGTTTACAGTTTCTAATACTTCTTTTTCGTCCTGATGTAATATTTTATCCAAATCAAGAAGAATGAGAAGTCTGTCTTCCAATTTTCC